>JAILIJ010000116.1 GCA_024695315.1 Bacteroidaceae bacterium | reverse complement strand
GCCAAGAAAGGACCACCACCAGGCTCGCCGACATTCTTCACCATACCGCATACGCGCATAGGTCTGTTGAGTTTGTTGCGTAGGTAGATTGCTAATTCGCTGTCTTCAAGAACCTTCAACTCTGGGTTTCTGCAGCAAAGTTCATCACGAAGGAAGTGGATGATTTCTTCCAACTGGTCGTGAGAGTACTTTCCTGTATCGAGGAGTTTGATGTATTCAAAAGCCTTCTGCTGTTTGCTTACGAGCACGCCAGCAATGAGTTTCTTGTATGTTACTGTCTCGTCTTTAAGGCGATCTGGAACTACGTTGTCTATGTTTTTGATGAAAATGACGTCAGCATCAAGATCGTTAAGATTTTCTATGAGTGCGCCGTGACCACCTGGACGGAATAGAATCTTTCCGTCATCTGTACGGAATGGTTCATTATCAGGTGTAGCAGCAACTGTGTCTGTGCTTGACTTCTGCTCTGAGAAACTTACGCTGTAAGTAACATTGAAGCGTTTTGCGTAGTCGATAGACTTTTCTGCTACGAGAGTTTCAAAAAGAGCACGGTGCTCAGGTGAAACAGTAAAGTGTACGTTTACCTTATTGTCCTTGCCTTTTGCGTATAATGCACCTTCAACGAGATGCTCCTCGAGTGGAGTTCTGCTTCCTTCAGCGTATGAGTGGAATTTGAGGAGTCCCTTAGGCAATTTGCCGTAGTTGAGTCCTTTCTCGTTAAGGATATTGTCGATTACAGCCTTGTAATTGCCAGCTTCAACAAGTTCTTTGATTGTCTTACCTTCGTTTTCCTTGCATACCTCATCGAGTTCTGCATAGAAAGCAAATTTCTCGATGTTGTCGAAGAATTTCTTCATGAAGTCATCAGCTGGTTTGTCGTCTTTTCCGTCAAGAAACTCGAAAAGGTTCTTGAACATACGGCTTGCAGCACCAGATGCAGGAACGAATTTAAGAACTTTGCCTGTACCGTTGAGGTAGTTATCCCATGCGTTAAGATATGATTTCTTTTCATCCTCAGAAGGTACAGTAATACCTTTGTTTTGAGAAGCTGCACCTGCAAGCTTGAGGAATGGGAAACCAGTCTTGAAACAATCTAATTGCTTGTTGAGTTTCTCTTCAGAAATGCCTTTCTTAGCGAGAAAATCTTTGTCTTGTTGAGTAAGCATATTTGTGTAGAATTAATTGTATGTTTATTTATGTGCCAAAATTACGAAAAAAAAACGAATAATATGCTTCTTTGTATTTATTTTTCATGAAAATACTTTTGATTTTCCTTAGAGATGGATCGTGATGAGCGTGTGGGGGAGTGTGTGAAACGTTTTTTTGTAATATCTTTTTGTGGGTGTGTAGGGTGGTAAAAATATAAAAGTAAATTTGCAAAATTATTTACTTTATGTATTTGATGTTTTGTATGTGCACATTTCTTTACCCCATCTCCTTCGACAACGCTTCGTAAATCCTTCGTAATACCTTCGTATCAACTTCGTATTTCAAAGATGATTAGCATCAATTCTGTTTTGTTTAGAAATCTCTCTTATCCCCTTTGAATAGGATATTCCCCGTTATCGTCGCATTATATTACAAATATATAAAAGATATTTTTATTTTGTTCTGCTTGGAGAACGAATTTAAGATTATTTAGGAAAATTTAACTAAAAAATGTAAGCTATAGATGTGTTTGCTATGTAAAGTGCGCAAGGTGTCTTCTTTGAATTAAAACGAGGCTTGAAGCAAAAAAGTTTACTTTCTGGAGGAGGGATTAGGGCTTTCTGTATTTTTTAGGGGATTATTGGGCAAATTATTAAAAAAATAGTCGCGAGTTACAAGAGAAAATTTGTAGCTCGCGATTGTTTCGCAAATATTATTTTTTATTTAGTCCTTGTAGAAGTCTATGTTCTCTTGTACGAGAAGCTCGATTGACATGTAGTGGTCGCGCTTCTGTTGAATGTGCAAGACACATGAGTTGAACATGCTTCTAAAACAGTTAAGTCCTTGTGCATGTGGGTGCTGTGCGATAAGGAATTCTGCAGAGCCATTTTTTATACATTCAACATTTGCATCTACGGCATCATATCCGAGTAGGGTGACATGTTCGTGGTCAGGCATTTCGTTGTGGAGAAACTCCGCTATGATGTGGATAGATGAGTTGAAAGTGAGTGCAAAACGAAGATCTGGGTGGTCTGTGAAGAACTTCTTTAGAATTTCTTGCATTCCTTTTTTGTCGTATGCGTAAAGAGGAACTTCTTTGATTTCGCATTCTGGGCAATGCTCTTTCATGTAGTCGCGGAAACCAACTTCTCGGTCCATCTGCTGACGTGATGCTACACGTCCTTCTCCGAGTACCTTAAAGATGGCAATCTGTTTTGGACTTCCGCCAGCAGCCATAGCCATGACACGTCCTGCGAATTTACCACTGTTTAGAGAGTCCTGTCCGTAGTATGTACGTGCGTTAAATTCTGGCCAGTTAGAGTCGAGTAAAGCGAAAGGAATCTCCTCCTCGTCCAGTTTATTTGTGAAAGCAGTCATGATGTTATGGTTGAAAATAGGTCCAACAATAACAGCATCAGGCTTTGTTGCTATAAGATTCTCACATTCAGATTTGAAAGTGTCATCGTTGAATGGATCGTAATGGAAAATGTTGAATGATATTTTGAAGTCTGTGAATCTACTTAGACCGTCAAATAGACCTTTTTCCACACGAGCCCAGTAGCTATCCTCCTCGTGCATAGGAAGTATAGCGACAAACTTGTGTACTTTGTTGCTTGCTAACGCGCTGGCATAGTGGTTTGGAACGTAGTTTATTTCGTCTAGAACCTTTTGTACTTTCTCAAGCGCAAGTTTTGATACGTTGTTTCTTCCGTGGATTACTCTATCTACAGTACCTACGGATACACCAGCTCTTTCAGCTATGTCTTTAATTCTAATCTTGGACTGGACTTCCATTTCTAATGTTGAGAATTGTTAAATTTCTTTTTACCTAAAAATGTTGATTGAGAATAAAAGTTGCCACATATTTAATATGCACAACATGAAAAACTGTGCAAATTTAGTGTTTTTATGCTAATTAACATCATTCGAGAAATAAAAAAAATGCGTTATATGACAAAAAAACAAAAAAAAGAGTGAAAAGTCAGAGAATAAAAGGAAAAAAACTTATCTTTGCACATGTTTTTTACTTATTGTAAGAAATAAGTATTAGACAGTAAGTAAATGAAATTAAGGATAAGTAATAAAACTTATAAATTTATAAATGGCTAAAATCGTTACAATGGGCGAAATCATGCTTCGCCTTTCACCTGAAGGAAACAGTCGTTTCGTACAGGCCGAGAAGTTTAACATCATCCCTGGCGGTGGTGAGGCTAATGTTGCTATCAGTTGTGCAAACTTCGGTCATGACTGTTACTTTATCTCTAAATTACCTAAACACGAAATCGGTCAAATCGCAGTAAATGCTATGCGTAAGTATGGCGTAAAGACAGACTTTATTGCTCGCGGTGGTGATCGTGTAGGACTTTACTATGCTGAGACAGGCGCAAGTATGCGTGCCTCAAAAGTTATTTATGACCGTGCTCATTCTGCTATTGCAGAGGCTAAGCCTGAGGATTTTGATTTCGACAAGATTTTCGAGGGTGCAGACTGGTTCCATTGGTCAGGTATTACCCCAGCAATTTCTGATGCATCAGCAGAGTGTCTTAAGCAGGCTTGTATAGCTGCTAAGAAGCATGGTGTAACAATAAGTGTAGACTTGAATTTCCGTAAGAAGCTTTGGACTTCAGAGAAAGCTATTTCTGTTATGCGTCCTCTCATGCAGTACGTTGATGTCTGCATCGGTAATGAGGAAGATGCAGAGCTTTGCCTCGGTTTCAAACCTGATGCTGACGTTGAAGGTGGAAAGACTGATGCTGCTGGATATGAGGGCATCTTCAAGGCTATGGCTAAGGAGTTCGGATTTAAGTATGTGGTAAGTACTCTTCGTGAGAGTTTCTCTGCTACACACAACGGCTGGAAGGCACTTATCTATAATGGCAAGGAGTTCTATCAGTCAAAGCGTTATGACATCGACCCTATCGTTGACCGTGTAGGTGGTGGTGACTCTTTCTCTGGTGGTCTTATCCATGGTCTTCTCACAAAGCCAAATCAAGGTGAGGCTCTTGAGTTTGCAGTTGCTGCTTCTGCTCTTAAGCACACTATTCCTGGCGACTTCAACCACGTATCAGTAGAGGAGGTTGAGGCACTTGCTGGCGGTAACGCTAATGGTCGTGTTCAGCGATAAATAAAAACAATTTTGTAATTCTATATATAAAAAAGGATTGTGGCAAAATTCGATAAAATAGCCGTTCTTGAGAAGATTGGCTCAACAGGTATGGTACCTGTTTTCTATCATAAGGATGCAGAAGTAGCAAAGAAGGTCATTAAGGCTTGCTACGACGGTGGTGTACGTGCATTCGAGTTCACTAACCGTGGTGATTTCGCACAGGAAGTATTTGCTGAGTGTGTGAAGTTTGCTGCAACAGAATGTCCAGAGCTTGCACTCGGAATTGGTTCTGTCGTTGACGCTCCAACTGCAGCTATGTACATACAGCTTGGCGCATGCTTTGTTGTAGGTCCATTGTTCAACCCAGAGATTGCACCAGTATGTAATCGTCGTCTTGTTCCATATTGCCCAGGATGTGGCACTGTGTCTGAAGTAGGTAAGGCACAGGAGCTTGGTTGCGACCTCTGCAAGGTATTCCCAGGCGATGTTTATGGACCAAACTTTGTAAAGGGTCTTAAGGCTCCAATGCCATGGTCAAAGATTATGGTAACAGGAGGTGTTGCTCCAACAGAAGAGAACCTCACTTCATGGATTAAGGCAGGTGTGTTCTGTGTAGGTATGGGATCAAAGCTCTTCCCAAGCGACAAGGTAAAGGCTCAAGATTGGGCTTATGTTACAAATATGTGTAAGGAGTCTCTTGGCTACATTGCTAAGGCACGTGCTGCTAAGTAACTTTCACATTATTGGTTGACATAAAATTCAGGATTAACATTATTAACTAAAAAATTATAAACCAATGGAAATTTCAAATCTTCAGAAAGCTCGTGCTGCATATCAGCCAAAGCTCCCAAAGGCACTTCAGGGCTCTGTAAAGGCCGTAGAAGGTGCTCCTACACAGTCAGTTGGTAATCAGGCAGAGATTAAGGAACTCTTCCCTAATACTTACGGTATGCCTATCATTACTTTCGAGGCTGGTGAACCAGTTAAGCTCGAGCCTTTCAATGTAGGTATCATTCTTTCTGGTGGTCAGGCTCCAGGTGGACACAATGTTATCTCTGGTCTTTATGACGGTGTTAAGTCTCTTAACAAGGATAGCAAACTCTACGGATTCCTTATGGGTCCAGGTGGACTTGTTGACCACAAGTACATTGAGTTCACAGATGCTAAGATTGACGAGTATCGTAACACAGGTGGTTTCGATATCATCGGTTCTGGTCGTACAAAGCTTGAGGAAGTTGACCAGTTCGAGAGCGGTATCAAGATTCTCCGTGAGCTTGGTATCAAGGCACTCGTAATCATCGGTGGTGATGACTCTAACACAAACGCTTGCGTACTTGCTGAGTACTATGCAGCAAAGAAGTATGGCGTTCAGGTTATTGGTTGTCCTAAGACTATCGACGGTGACCTTAAGAATGACCAGATTGAGACTTCATTTGGTTTCGATACTGCATGTAAGACTTACTCTGAGCTTATCGGTAACATCCAGCGCGACTGTAACTCAGCTCGCAAGTACTGGCACTTCATCAAGCTCATGGGACGTTCTGCATCTCACATCGCTCTTGAGTGCGCACTCCAGTGTCAGCCAAACATCTGTCTCATCTCTGAGGAGGTTGAGGCTAAGGCTATGTCACTCGATGAAGTAGTAACATACATCGCTAAGGCTGTAGCTGATCGTGCTGCTGATGGCAACAACTTCGGTACTGTCCTCATTCCAGAGGGTATCATCGAGTTCATCCCAGCTATCAAGAAGCTTATCGCTGAGCTCAACGACGTACTTGCTACTCCAGAGGCTCAGAAGCTCAACAACGCTGACGAGCAGATTGCTTACGTTAAGTCTCACATCGCTGCTGACAACCTCAAGGTATTCGAGTCTCTTCCAGCAGACGTAGCTGCACAGCTCGCTCTTGACCGTGACCCACACGGAAACGTTCAGGTATCACTCATCGAGACAGAGAAGCTTCTCTCTCGTATGGTTGCTGCTAAGCTTGCTGAGTGGAAGAAAGAAGGTAAGTACAATGGTAAATTCTCAGCACAGCACCACTTCTTCGGTTATGAAGGACGTTGCGCTGCTCCATCTAACTACGATGCTGACTACTGCTATTCACTTGGTTACAACGCATCACGCCTTATCGCTAACGGTAAGACTGGTTACATGTCAATCATCAAGAATACAACAGCTCCTGCTGCAGAATGGATTGCAGGTGGTGTGCCTATCACTATGATGATGAACCTCGAGAAGCGTAACGGTAAGATGAAGCCAGTTATCCGTAAGGCTCTTGTTGAGCTTGATGGCGCTCCATTCAAGTTCTTCGCTTCTAAGCGTGCTGAGTGGGCTAAGCAGACTGCTTACGTTTACCCAGGTCCTATCCAGTACTGGGGACCAACTGAGGTTTGCGACCAGGCAACTAAGACTCTTCAGCTTGAGCAGGCTAAGTAATTAGCTTGTTAAAAGGCTAAGATAATAATGAAAAGTGAAAAACCTATTGGGGTTTTTCGCTTTTCATATTAAATAAGCATTATTGTTTGTAATATTATTTGCAACAAATATGTCTGTGCCTAATTAGGAAAATATAATGGTAACATCTTCAACAAAGAAAAAAACGTCTCCTCGTAAAAGGGGCAAATCTTCGAAAAAAAATGAGAACTCAACGAGAAAGTTGGGCTACATTTGTATTTCCATTATAGTCCTTGTAGTCGTTATATTTTTAGCATTCGTATATCGTTCATATTTTAACCCTTATTCCTTTAGATTGAAAGCCCTATTTGGGGTTGTTAAGTATCCTGATGGCAAGGTTAGGGGAATTGATGTCTCACATTATCAGGATGAGATAAACTGGGAAAAACTTCGTAATGCCCAGTTGCAGGGAACTCCTGTGAATTTCATTTTTGTCAAGGCAACAGAGGGTTCTGATAGACTTGACGAAAACTTTAATCAGAATTTTTTTCATGCTCGCCGTAATGGTATAATGCGTGGCGCATACCATTTCTTTAGTACGCAAAGTTCGGCAAAGACTCAGGCAAAGTATTTTTGCAAGATGGTTCAACTTGACGAGGAAGATCTTCCTCCTGTTCTTGATGTGGAATCGTTGGGAAAATACTCTCCTAATCAACTTCAAAAAGAAGTCCTTACATGGCTGAATATTGTAGAAAAGCATTATGGCGTAGCTCCTATATTATACACTTCATATAAGTTCAGGAAATCTTATCTTTCAATTCCTGAATTGGAAAAATATCCATATTGGATTGCCCACTATTTTGTCGATTCACTTACCTATACAGGAGAGTGGAAATTTTGGCAACATACGGATGCTGGCAAGGTAGACGGCATTAAAGGCTATGTAGATGTGAATGTCTTTAATGGAACATACGAGGAATTAGTGGGTATGACTATTGGTGCCCAGCAGAGGAGAAAAGAGTGATGCTTAGCGTAAAAGCGTCAATGGAAGAATGATTTTTAGAGACAAGAAATTTTTAAAACAATCAATATATATTCTTTATACAATCAATTATTTATTAGTAGGGGTTAGGTAATATGAAATATTTATACGCAGAAATTACCATTAGTCCTTTTTCTGAGGACAGTGCAGACATCTTGTGTGCTCTTCTTGGAGACGCCGACTACGATTCCTTTGAGACAACGGAAACGGGAGTCAAGGCCTACATTCAGGAGTCTAAATTTAATGAAGACAATCTGAAGTCTGTCTTAGATTCTTTCTTGATTCCAGATGTAAAACTGAGTTATAAAGTTGAAGAACTGGAAAACAAGGATTGGAATGAGGAGTGGGAGAGAGAGTCTTATTCTCCGATTCTCGAAGAAGAGTTTGGCATCAAACTCAATCCAAAAATGGCATTTGGCTCCGGTTCGCACGAGACTACGTATATGTTGACTAAATATCTTATGTCTAAGGACTTTACAGGCAAGAGAGTTCTCGATATGGGATGCGGAACAGGTGTCCTCGGCATCGCTATGGCAAAGAAGGGAGCCAAGGAAGTTGTCGCTATAGATATTGATGATATGAGTGTGGAAAATGCTAAAGAGAATTTTGAATTGAATAGTATTGAAAATGTGAATATCATTTTAGGTGACGCCTCTAAAATAGAAGGAAAGTACGATGTTATTGTTGCCAATATACATAAGAACATATTGAAAAATGACATGAAGACTTATGTCGCTCATTTAAGTAAAGATGGAACGCTCCTTATGAGTGGATTCTATACCGAAGATGTTGATGAACTTGAGTCTGTCGCCAAATTATGTGGACTAAGTATCGTAGATATTTTGTCAAATAATAATTGGTGTGCTTTGGTCGTAAGTAAGTAAATACTAGGATATTTTTTATCAGGTGTTTGTGAATATTTTACAAACACCTTTTTTTGTAAAAAATAGATATTACATAACTTGCCTATTATTTGTGAAACATATATCTTTGTAGAAAATAATTATGACTATGAAAAAAGTATTATCCATTGTAATTTCATCTTTTATGCTATCTATGGGAGTGTCAGCAATACCTGCTGATAATTGTATAGATAGCTATTCTGCAAATACATATTATAATGCGGAAAAAGAAACATCGAAATTTGTTGCAAGTTGTAAGGCGTTATTTAAGGAGATAAACGAAAGTACAGAAAAAGATGCTCGTACTTTTGATGCAAATGTATCAAAAATAGAAACGTGGATTGCGTCCTTAGACAGTAAGATGCGCACTCCTCAGAATGCCACACAAAAGGCCATTCTTCATTGTATGGCGGGATGGGCATACAGAACCCTTCCTGATATGTATTCTGATATGCGCAATGCGGATGTGGATTATCAAAGTAAGAGTGATGAGCATTTCCGTGCGGCCTTGTCAGATATGGAAATGCTTGCTCAGGAGTCGGCTATGCCATATAAGGATATAGTCTGCCTTACTAAAGATGGCGAGATGTACGAGCACTGCATGTTGGCAGTCATAGCTGACTGTTACAAAAATAATGTCACAATGGGTATGGCGGAAATAGCAAAACTTAGAAATGACATGTTGGTTGTCTATGAGTCGCTCAGCAAGATTAAAGCATATAATACCCTTTATGATGAGATCCGCTATGAGGAAATAGAACGTAATGCTCCACTACATATTGACATTATCGACGAGAAAGATTCTGTACATTATGAAGAATTGGACGCAAATATAAGTTATTGGCAGAAAGTGATAAAAGAGAATGCCAGCTCACGCTTCATTAACGAGTATCGCAATCGGTTGCTTTATATTCAGCAGCCATTTGTCGATATTAATGTTCCGAACGTAATTTTACCGGGAAAGGATTTTGACGCAAAGATAGATTTCTTGAATTGTACTAAGGCAACTTTGGAAATTCGTCGCTTCAATGGATATAAAAAGAAGAACCGATATTCGCGTGAATTGAGACGAGACGGCAAAC
>JAILIJ010000104.1 GCA_024695315.1 Bacteroidaceae bacterium | reverse complement strand
ATATTCACTCATATCAAAACGAACCAGTTCAATGCCAAGTTCCTTAGCAAGCACTTTGCAGACCTCAGTCTTTCCAACTCCCGTAGGCCCAACAAAGAGGAGAGATGCTATAGGCTTATTGTCGTCTAAAAGCCCAGCCTTCGACATTTGGACAGCCTCGACAACTTGACGTATAGCTTCATCTTGGCCGTAAATCTGCCCCTTCATGCGTGCTGCCAAAGACTTCAAATCCTCATTTGACTCTTCACGCAATGCTTTTGAATCAATCTTGCAGACTTTGGCTAAAACATCATTTATAAGCTTGATATCCACAGTTTGATAACGTTTAGCCTTAGGATTACCATTCTTATCTAGCAAAGGATGTAACTCACGATATGCCCCAGCTTCATCAAGAAGATCTATCGCCTTGTCTGGAAGAAAACGATCATTAATAAACTTCGCACTCTTATCTATAGCGTAAGCAATAACACCTTTGGCATATTTCACACCATGGAACTCCTCATATTTATCCTTCAGCCCTTCAATAATCTTCTCAGCTTCTTCTAAGGATGGTTCCAAAATATCAATCTGCTGAAAACGACGAACAAGACTCTTACTCTTCGAAAAGAATCTATTATACTCTTGATATGTGGTACTGCCAATGAAACGTACCTCTCCACTTTCCAAATAAGGCTTAAGCATGTTTGACGCATCAAGTGCGCCATCACTTGTCTGCCCTGCCCCCACAAGACTATGAACTTCGTCTATATATATAATAGCATTACCCTCTTTACGAACTCCCTCCATGATACTTTTAATACGCTTTTCAAAATCGCCACGAAACTGAGTTCCTGCAAGAAGGGTTCCCATATCCATAGAGTATATCTTTGAGTCTTTTAACTTAGGTGGAACATTACCATCCACTATACGTTGAGCAAGTCCATAAACAAGGGCCGTCTTACCTACACCTGGTTCTCCAACATGAAGCGGATTATTCTTGTCCTTTCTACACAATACTTGTATTGTACGTTCCAATTCCTCTTCACGCCCAATCAACGGATTATGTGTATCTACAACATCATTTAGGCACACAACAAACTGGCGCCAAGATGGTGCCCCCTGTTCATCCTCCCCATACTCTATGTCAGCCTCTGCTGTACCTTCATTATCCACATCCACATAAGCGTCACCAAGAATCTGCATGAAGACAGCCTGATCAACACCAATATACTTCTCCAATACATAATGTGCAGTACTATCTTCAAGATCAAAAATAGCTCGAACAAGATGCGGCACATCATAAGCCTTACGCCCCGAACTAGCAGCAATCTGTCCAGCACGATCCATAACAAATTGTAACTGCATAGAAGCAACAATCTCATCCCCATTATTTACATGATCAATTTGCTCCACATACCCCTCTAAATCCTTACGCATCTTATCCATGTCCGAATTGGCATAGAAAAGCGCCTCTTCAAAAATAGACTGTCTTAAAAGAGCAAGCAGAAGGTGCTCTGGAGTAATAAGTTCACACATGGACTCATTTACCATTTCGCCTACGGTCCTATATGCTTCAGAAACGTTCTCTGTATGATTCATCTGTTACTTAATCCTTTTCGTAAGTTATCTTTAACGGAAAATTCTCATTACGCGCCATCATTGTGGCCTTTTGAACCTTTGAAATAGCAATATCAAGCGAATAAATCCCAACGACAGCTCTTCCTTCATCATGTATCTTCATCATAAGTGCTGTTGCATTCTCTGCCGTATGTCGAAAGACAGTCTGCAGAACACTCTCTACAAATTCCATCGTTGTAAAATCATCATTATGCATTATTACCTTATATTTGCCTGGTTCACGCAATCCTAAATTTGTCTTTTCTTTTATATTTCCTTGAGTCTTACCCATATTAATACATCTCCTTTTGTGCACAAAGATATAAAATTATTCAATATAATATATATAAGTTGTAGGTTTAAGTTTTGGAAGTAATTAAAATGTGGTAAAAGAAGAATATAAAATGACATTAGAAAGCTTATAGGACGATACGAATAAAGATATTGGATATCTACTCGCATATCTTTTTACTATTAAATAAAAATTTCCACTATGACTATAATTTTCGCAACATAAAAGCCAATGATTATGTTTTTACATATTTACATTTTTGCACTTTAATTGCATCTATAGTCGTTCACTATCGCGTAGTATTAGATAAAAGAAAAAAGATGATGCCGAATATATACAAAACATCCTCTTTCCAATATAAAACATGTGACCCGAATGGGATTCAAACCCATGATCTTCAGAACCGGAATCTGACGTTCTATTCAGCTGAACTATCGGGCCCTTATAAAATATGAAAAGACAAAATAAACTTACCAACCTATTTGTCTTATCATCAAAGTGAGCACAAAGATAGCAATTTTTATCCAATTCTTCCCTCTAAAAACAGAAAAATTTAGGACAAAAATATACTTATTAATTTATAAACTATATAAAATATTTACGTTAAATATAATGTTTTTGTTAATTTTAATATTTAGAATCGATTTTAACACTTGTAGCCTTTAATTTTTTACAAAATTATGCTAAGATACCTCAACAAATAGTCTACTTATATTTGCATTTTTCTAATTAATGAGGTCCATAAGTTTCGAATGTTCCGTCATCAAAAAATATGCGAATTTCAGTAATTTGACGTTGAGGTTTCTGCAGTTTGGTAGCAACGCTAACAGCAATTTTGTCTACATCCAATGGCGAAACATTTGGTGTTGATTCGCGTCCAGATCTTGTTGTTGATTCATGACGAGGGGGATTTTGT
>JAILIJ010000035.1 GCA_024695315.1 Bacteroidaceae bacterium | reverse complement strand
AACCAATGATTTTTATATACTACCTCGTTTTGGATAAGTGAAAGCATAGCGTATTCTCCTCCAAAGTTGAAGATACCTATTTTTGAAAATACTATGAAAAGTTTTAAGAATACCATATTTCGATTTCTTAAGTTTTTGAATTGAAAAACAATTACTCTATAATAGAAATCTTAAAGAGTAATAAAAATATATTCTTTTGGTGATTATTTTTTTGTTTTGCTTTGAATAAGACCATAGAAATATCCACCTAGTCCTGCGGTTAAGATGCACCATATTGGAGATACTCCAAATGCTGTAATAAGAAGAGCACATACGATAGGAATCCAGCAATTAAATCGGTTAATTTTTGCTGATTTAGCCATACTAAAACATGGTGCCAAAATAAGAGCTACTACACATGGTCGGACTCCCTTAAAGAATTTCTCAACATAGATATTGTCTTTGAACGACTGGAAGAAAATGGCAATAAGGAGAATGGCTATTATAGAAGGCACTGCAACTCCTAAAGCTGAAACAATACCTCCAAATACTCCCTTATATTTATAGCCTATATGCGAAGCTATATCTATGGCAAAAAGTCCAGGTGTACTTTGTGCAATGACAAGAATATCCATAAATTCTTCTTTGGTAAGCCAGTTCTTTTTATCCACAATTTCTTTCTCCATAACTGGTACCATAGCGTATCCTCCACCGAGTGTAAAACCTCCAATCTTTGCGAAAGTTATAAATAAATCTGTGTATATACCCATTTACAAATCACTTATTTATTTTATTTATTATAAAACGATAGAAGTCTGGCACTATAAGTATAGGGCTTGTATATAAAAGTATATTTACCCACTCATTAAATGTTAGAGGTCTATTTATTTCAAACATTTTGCCTCCAAATGTAACTATTAGTATCTGTCCTATGATGATTACAGATGCTATTAGTACGAAGCTAATACTTGTATTTTCACGTAAAGTCTTTCTATCTGTAAAAATATTTACGATATCTTGTATGACGCTAGCTTTTGTATTATAGTATCTTGCGTTAAAGATATTCCAAAACTGTATAGATACGAAGATTGTGAAAAACAGGTCGTGACTGAAGTTCAACCAGCAATAGCATAGGGCAGCGAAGAAGATGAGTCCGAAAGATACTATTGTAAGTCCCATTTTCATATTTATGATATTACTCTTAGGATTTCTCGGAGAGTCATTTAGCACGTTCTTGTCTGCTGGGAGAGATGAAAGTGCCATTGCCGCGAAAGTGTCCATAATGAGGTTTACCCAAAGCATTTGAGTTACATTCAAAGGAGATTCCTTGCCAGTAAAAGCTCCAAACAGTACTATTAAGCAAGCGCATACGTTGATTGTAGTTTGGAAGATGATGAATCTTCGGATATTCATGTAAAGTGAACGTCCCCAAAGTATGGCTTTATTGATACTTGAGAAGGAATTATCAATTATAGTTATGTCTGAGGCTTCTTTTGCGCGTGCAGTTCCGTCACCCATAGAAAGGCCAACCTGTGCTTTGCTAAGTGCTGGAGCATCATTTGTTCCGTCGCCAGTAACAGCTACAACTTCTCCATTTTTCTGAAGAAGAGTAACAAGTCGTGCTTTATTTTCAGGACGAGCGCGTGATATGATTTTTATACATCCTTCGCCCTTGTTAGCAAGCAAGCGTAAGGCTTCTTCATCAGAAAGAGCGGCAAATTCACTACCTGTGATAGATGATCCCTCTTCTCCCTCCTTTATAAGTCCAATCTGACGACCTATTTCTTTAGCAGTACCAGGTGTGTCACCAGTTACAATTATGACGCGTACTCCGGCATTATCTCTACATATATGAATTGCTTCTGCCACATCATCTCGTATTGGGTCAGCAATTCCAACAATACCGATAAAAGTGTCGTCGATAGCAAAACCAAGTGTGCGCATGGCCTTAGCCTGATAGCTATGTAGCTTTTCAAAAATCTGTTCTTTAGTCCATCCGCCGGCAATATTTGAGCACTTATCAAGCAGTATCTCTGAAGCTCCTTTTATGAATACATGACCATCATCAGATATAGTTTCCATGTACTTTGTCATGGTTGAGAATGGATGCTGTTCCTTAATTACTGTTTCAGCACGCAGTTTCTTATAGTCAAATCCTTCATTTTTAATCCACATAAGTAGTGCACATTCTGTAGGATTACCGATTCTTCTCACCGAGCCATCCTCTTCTTCAGTTATGTCGGCAGTAGAATTAACAGCTATGCTTTTGGCTATTAATTCTTTTGGTGTGTCTCCGAAAAATAGATGCTCTATAACTGTCATCTTATTTTTTGTGAGAGTTCCGGTTTTATCTGTACATATAACAGTAGCCGCACCCATCGTTTCACAAGCATGTAGTTTGCGCACGAGGTTATTTTCCTTAAGCATTTTTCTCATGCTCATGGCAAGGCTTACCGTGATACTCATAGGAAGTCCTTCCGGTACTGCAACAACAATAAGTGTTACAGCAATCATTATAGAATGAAGAATATACTCAATGGCATCTACAAACTTAGCTTGGTCATTTATTATATCTTCAAGGTCTGTAATTTCATAGAAGAAGTATATAAGACGTACGACAACTATAAGTACACCAATTATGAAACTTGCAACAGAAATCATCTTTCCAAGACGATCTAACTGTTGATTGAGAGGAGTTTTTACTTCACTACCTTCTTGTACCTTTGCTATACCCTTACCTTCTTCTGTATTCATTCCGCATGCCGAAACCTTCATTACGGCATTTCCTTCAATTACGGTAGCTCCACGTAACAAGAAATTAGAAGGATAAGCAGCTTCGCTATTTTCTTGTCTTTCTACACTCTTGTCTGCATAAGGTTCTCCGGTGAAAATAGACTCATCAACTGTCAGGTGCATTGCTTCGATAATATTACCATCAGCAGGCACTTCATCTCCACTTTCAAGACGAACCACATCGCCCACAACTACATCGGACTTAGGTATTTCTTTTACCTCTACGCTTACGCTTCCATCATTGTGTTTGATTTTACGTAAAACCTTTACTGGGCGTGTGTCCTTAACTTTATTTAGAATATCAAATTCCTTATCAGCTTTAACCTCAAAAACAAATCCTACTCCGGTTGCAAGAAACATGGCAATAAGAACGCCCATAGGTTCAAGCAGAACTTCATATCCTTTTCCTAAGTTTAGTATTTCATATATGGAAACTCCTACGGAAAATATAAACACTACGAGTAATACTATTATTAGAGGATCCTTAAATTTAGATATGAATCCTTTCCATAGAGGCTCCTTTTCAGGAGGAGGAATAATGTTCTGTCCCTTACCGTTTATGACTGTTTCTGAATCTTCAGACAGACAATTGGTAATGTAAATATTTTTTGAGTCCATATAATGTATATATGCTTAGATTGGTATCGTTATTTCTTTAACGTCAAGATGATAATGATGCAAAGTTAATGCAAAAACATCTATAATCAAAATAAAAAAGATATGAATCATTTATTCATCATTCAATAATACTAATAATAAACTTATTTGTAAAGATTTTATGACTATCTTTGTCGCTGAAAAAAGTTATAAAAATAAAATGACAACACTTGTTTTTGCGAGCAATAATGCTCATAAGCTAGATGAGATACGCTCTATTCTTGGAGACAAATTCATAATTAAGAGTCTTAAAGAAATAGGATGCGAAGTTGATATTCCTGAGACTGCCGATACATTTCGTGGTAATGCGTTGCAGAAGGCTCAGTATATTAAAGAACATTTTGGATATGATTGTTTTGCAGACGATTCAGGATTACAAGTAGAATGTTTAGACAACTTGCCAGGTGTCTTTTCTGCACGTTTCGCGGATAAATACTCAAAAAAATTTGGTGTCGACCCAGCAAAGCTGGGAGATGATAAGGACACTCGCAATACAGCATGTCTTCTTCATCGCCTTAATGCTATTGGTGCTTTCGATGAAGGTAAGCATCCTAAAGCTTGTTTTCGCACTTCTATAGCCCTTATTTACGATGGTAAGGAACAATTTTTTGATGGTATAGTTGAAGGATATATAATCTCAGAAAAACGTGGTAATGGAGGCTTCGGATATGATCCTGTTTTTGTACCAGAAGGCTATGATAAGACTTTTGCAGAATTAGGAAATGACATAAAGAATAGCATTAGCCATCGTGCTCGTGCTGTAGCTAAACTAGCAGAATTCTTAAAAAAATAATATTTGGGTGTGAAGGACAAAGTTCTGTAAACTCAATAACTTATAAACTATTTAAAAATGTCTAATAAGGTAACTATACGTTGCAAGAACAACGTAAAACTAATAGATATAGAATTGGGTAGTACACTTGGGGATGTATATGCTGCATCAGGTCTACAGATGGAATACGGTCCTGTAAGTGCTCGCGTCAATAATAAGGTTCAAGGACTTAACTATCGTTTTTACAATAGTAAAGATGTTGAGTTTCTCGACCTTACAAGTCATTCTGGAATGCGAGTGTACACTCGAACTCTTTTTCTTATTTTAGCAAAGACTATTGAAGACCTTTATCCACACGGTAGACTCGTAATTAAGACTCCTATTAGCCGTGGATATTATTGTGAGTTGGAAATAGGACGTGAATTGGAGGCTGAGGATGCTATGGACATAAAGAAACGTATGCAGGCAATTATTGATGCAGACATGCAGATTCATCGCGTACAGTGTCCTATAGAACAGGCAATTGAAATGTTCCGTAACCGTGAGATGGAAAGTAAGGCTCAACTCCTTGAGAGTCAGTCAAAGCTTTATGCATATTATTATCGTTTGGAAGATACTGTAGATTATTTCTATAGTTGTTTGCTTCCAAGTACAGGTAAGGTGCATCTGTTCGATTTAATAAAGTTTGATAAAGGTCTTTTATTACGTATCCCTTCTATTAAAAATCCTGGAAAACTTAATGATTTTGTGCCACAGACAAAGATGCTTGACGTGGTTAGTGAGCAGCAAAGATGGCAGAAAATCCTTGGAATGAGTACTGTAGGAGAATTTAATAGGGCTATTGAGGATGGACGTGCGGCAGAGATTATTAATGTGAGTGAGGCACTTCAAGAACGTAAATTATCGAGAATTGCTGATGAGATAATGGAGCGTGGATCTAAAATTGTGCTTATTGCCGGTCCAAGTAGTAGTGGAAAGACAACGACAAGTAAGCGTCTTGCAATTCTCCTCATGGCTTGTGGAATGCACCCTCATATCCTTTCTACGGATGACTATTTTGTTAATCGTGTTGACACACCACTTGATGAAGATGGTAATTACGATTTTGAGTGTATAGGTGCCGTAGATGTAGATCTCTTTAATTCTCAGATGACAGCTTTGTTAAACGGAGAAGAGGTAGACTTGCCAAGGTACGACTTCCCTACAGGAAAGCGTGTATATGAGGGCCGAAAACTAAAGATTGGAGAAGGTGATGTAATTATCCTTGAGGGTAACCATGCCCTTAATCCTGTAATGTCAAAACTTATTGACGAGAAGGATAAGTATCGTGTTTATGTTTCCACTATGACTACCATAGCTCTTGATGACCATAATTTTGTGCCAACAAGGGACATACGTCTTCTTCGTCGTATAATACGTGACTATAACTATAGAGGATTTTCAGCCCTTGAAACAATAGCACGTTGTCCAAGTGTTACGCGTGGAGAGGAAAAGTGGATTACTCCATATCAGGAGAACGCAGATGCCACATTTAATAGTGCCCTTCTATATGAGCTTGGAGTAATACGCAATCAAGTATTACCAATCTTGGAACAGGTTGACGAGCGCGTACCAGAATACGCTGAAGCGAGTCGTCTTCGTAAATTCTTACGTTATTTCAACCCTGTACCTATCGATCAGATACCTCCAACTTCACTTCTTCGTGAGTTTGCTGGTGGTAGCTCATTTAATTACTAAAGATTATTTTGTCCTATTGTTTTTTATAGGGCAAATAGCATTTTTATTAAAATTTTATTTGTATTCAAGAACTTCTGGGGTTTTCTAGGGGTTCTAGAATTTTTAGTTTTATAGGATTTCTAAATGGCTAGAACTTCTATAATTTCTCGTTTTTTCTCGTTTTTCTAGTTCATTTAATATTCAAAAACAACTCAAAAAAAAGTGGACTCAGCGTTTCACAACGATAAGTCCCTACAATAAATTAACCTGAATTCTTTTGAAAACGAAAGTTAAAAATTAACCGATGCAAATGTATACCTTTATTTTAATTCAACAAAACAAATATCAATTTTTTTATTTAATTTAAGGAAAAATAAACACTATTAGTGAATATTTTATTATATATGATAAGTCAACTTTAATTTTATAATAAAGAAAAATAGCTTTCTAACAGGAGATAGTATTCTTGTTAGAGAGCATTATATACAAAAAAAGGCGTCATTACTGACGCCACATTATCCGAAATATCTTTTTAACTTTTTTACTAATATTCGACAGGCGCCCCTGCCATGAACTTTATTATTATTGACAAAGATATTGATAATTTACGAAATATAATGTGATTGAAATATGTTTCATAACATCTACCATAATTTTTTATTTTATACTTCTTTTTTTAAAAGTATCGAAAAGCATCAAAAAGTATCAAAAAGCATCGAAAAGTATCAAAAAGCATATTTCACCTATTGCCATGTTATATATTTGTAACGCTTTTCTGATACGATGGTTTTACGAACCTGATACGAAGGTGATACGAACCGTTGTCGAAGAAATTTACAGGTAAAATGTGTTCGTACTAAAAAAAGCTCAAAAATGAAGTGAATGCACATAAAAAATTATCATCTAAAACATAAAAATTATGAACCTAAAATATGAATAACATGTTAATTTTAAGCGCATAAAACATTGGTGTAATACTAAAATAGTACACAATTAGACGAAGAGTGTAAAAATTTTAGACAACATAGTGTAAATTTTTTTTACAATCGTACTTTATGCAGAAAAAAAATCATTGTTACGAAAACAATGCCCATTAACTTTGCAATGTCAAAAGGAAAAAACAATATTCCTTAGACATAAAAAAATAATTATTAACAAAAAAAAATATACTATTATGAAGGCAATTAATTTTTTCGCAGCAGTTATTACATCAATGATTCTTACAGTAAATGCAAATGCATCAACAGTAAATCAAACAGAGCCATCAACAAAGGAAGTAGAGCAGGTAAAATCAAACGTTCGTTCAACTGTTGTTAATAGTACTGATGGTAAAACTTATAAGTATGATTACATTCTCGATGCAAATGGAAGAGTAGTCAATCGTGTTAAGTATACTTGGAATACAGATAAGACTTCTTGGAAGCCAGTAGCCGCTTATTCTGTTGTATATACAGATTCTGAAACTGTTCTCAGTTATGCTAAATACAATGAGTATTCAGGAACATTCTCTACAAATGCTCAGCAGACACGCTATAAGGCAAGTGATTATCCAGTAGTTATTAGCCTTCCTGAGTGTTGTAAATAAATAAAAAAACAATATTTGAGGATGTCTTTGGTACAATGTATAATAGATAAAAATGTGAAAAATAAAATTCAATAGGAGGACTATGGAAAAGAGACTTTATAAATCTGATGATTCTATTATTTTTGGAGTTTGTGGCGGTATAGCTGAATTCCTTGGATTGGATCCTGTTATGGTACGTATCGGATATGTTTTTCTCATGCTTTTCAGTTTAAGTTTTCCAGGGTTGTTGCTTTACATAATAATGGCATGTATTATGCCACATAAAAGATATATTTTGAAGAACTGATGAACATACCTTAAGGAAACTATGATGACAATATATTGTTGACTGTAAGAATTTAATACATATTTTTACGCACTACACGTTTGATATAATCGTTACGCTTTTCATTCTCTGCATTCAAAAAAAAGCCCTCGTGAAACACTCACGAGGACTTCTTTATAGTTATTTTTTGAAAACTGTAGAATATTACTTGATGCTCCATTCAAATACGCCGCAAGAAAATTCTTCAGGCTGCTGAATTTCGAGTTTCATGGCAGTAGTCTTTACTTCATCGAAGTTTACTATGTTAGGCATTCCCTTTCCTGTTCCGTATTCAGTAGGGTTCTTTACCTCAGCCCATTCGCCTAAATCAGTCTTGTAGTACAGTTTCCATGCTTTAGGTACACGGCAACCACCCCAAGGAGCGTCATCAAACCAGAATACAGTAGATGTGCTTACGGTTTCAGCCTGTTTGAAGTCATATTGAAGCCATTCTGTAGTATTCTTTGCTGGCCACCAGTGAGTGTAAGGTACGCTACGGTCATTACCAT
Source organism: Bacteroidaceae bacterium (assembly GCA_024695315.1). Lineage (GTDB taxonomy): Bacteria > Bacteroidota > Bacteroidia > Bacteroidales > Bacteroidaceae > Minthosoma. The sequence goes on along the minus strand of JAILIJ010000035.1, from coordinate 1,525 downwards.
CAGAAGGCATAAGTCTGTCGTTAATTGCTGTTAGGGCTGGCAAGTTTTTACGTGATGCTGAAATCTTACTCTCTGAGGCTATTGAAGCAGGGAGAGCAGGAGTTGTAGCTGAAAGATCTTGTGGAATCCATACGGTCATCTTTCCATTGCCTCTGTGAGCCCATGAATAGTATGGTATGAGAACAAGACGCTCATCAGCAGTATTCAACTTTCCTTTCTTGTCAAAATTGAGTGTTTGGGCATCTGTGGTAAGTGTCTGAACTGTTGTACCAGCAATCTGTTTTGTGCCTTGCGTAAACTGAGGTTCCTGATTGATAAGAACGCTGAGCACATCACATGAGTTATCTGGCCATTCTGCACAATATACAAGTGGACCGCGTTCAACGCTTACGCGTCCCTTATCGGCTGCAACATGTCCGTTAGCACGAACGATACGTGGTTCCATATCAAAGTGAACATTTACTTTGTCACCATTTTTCCACTTACGGTCAATAACGAAATAGCCGTTTACCATCTTACCCTCAACGTCTTTTCCGTTTACTTTTATAGTATAGCCAAGACGTTTGCCGTCAGAATAAGTGTATAGGTTAGAAGGAACAACTTCTCCCTTTACCCAGCCTGGTATACGTATGTTGAGGGCATACTTGCCAGCACCTTTCTTAATGTTCATCGTTACATCTCCATCCCAAGGGTAGTTTGTAACTTGTTCGAGTGTAATTTTCTTACCTCCGACCTTAACTGTTGTTGTGTTGCCATTGAAAAGGTTGATGTAAAGGCTATTATCCTTAACTGCGTAAATGTACTGAGGAAGAGAAGGAATGAAACGTGCTGCATTTGATGGACAGCAAGCACATCCAAACCATGCCTGACGCTGGTGCTGACCCATGGACTGGAGTGGGTTAGGGTAGAAGAACTTACCTCCGTCTATGGAGATACCGCTAATCACACCATTGTAAAGGGAACGTTCAAGAGCATCGTAGTATTTTGATTCTCCGTGGAGAAGGAAAAGACGATAATTGAGGTATACTTGAGCTATTGCAGCACAAGTCTCGCAATATGCACTCATATTTGGTAGCTCGTAGTTGGCACCGAAAGCTTCGCCACTGGCAGTAGCACCTACACCACCTGTCACATAGTATTTCTTAGTGACGATATTTTCCCAAATTTTATCTATGGCTTTGATGTAACCCTCATCACCTGTAAGAGCGGCAACATCAGCCATACCAGCATACATATATCCGGCACGAACAGCGTGTCCTACTGCTTCATCCTGTTCAAGCACAGGTTTGTGGCTCTGGCTATATTCTCCAAGACTATGGAAATAACCGTCTTTATCGTATAGGCCTTTGTTTGTTTCCTTCCAGTTTGAGTCACGCTTTCCGCGCTGGTCAAGGAAGAATTTTGCTTGTTCAAGATATTTCTTATCGCCAGTGGCAAGATAAAGCTTAGCAAGACCCATTTCTGCAATCTGGTGTCCAGGAACTACATGCGCCTGACCTTCCTTGCTACCAACTTCTTTACATAC
>JAILIJ010000014.1 GCA_024695315.1 Bacteroidaceae bacterium | reverse complement strand
ATGCATGAGCATCAAAAATGAGCAAAATGCTGTATGCATTCTAAGCGATAGGAATCAGCGTATTTTTAGGCTGAATAGTTGGGCCAATGAAGCAGGGGTCAATATTGTTGGCCGGACATATTACCTGAGAGTAAACTACCGAACCACGAAACAGATAAATGATTATGCAAGAAGTCAGTTTATGGAGTTTGATCGCACTAGTATAGCAGACAAGGAATATATATCGATCATGAGTGGTGATGAGCCGGAAATTATAGCATGCGAGACGGAAGGGGCCGAGAACCGGCTTATAGTTGAACGCGCAAAGCAATTAATGAGCTCATATTCGCCTGATGAAATCTGTGTGCTTGCACCTACTCGTGAGAAGATGAGCGCGGTCAATGCTATTTTTGAATATGAAGATATAAAGACTGATATCTTGCTCGGAGATGACATCCCTTTGCCTAATGGACATGTAAAGATTTGTACAACTAGTGGAGTGAAGGGGTTAGAGTTTTCAGTGGTCATTATCTGCTCCTACAACAAGATAGGGACACAAAGACAAAATTACGGGTGTGCACCGGAAGCTTTGGTCAATTACGAAAAACTAGTCGAGTGTGAAAAGTACGTTGCGGTAACAAGGGCGAGAGATAAAGTGTTGATCACATATTTGGGGGAATAGCATGGTATTTCCGGAAAAAGGGTATAAAGGGAATAATAAAGCTCTAGATTATGTATGGAACAAGATAGCAGAATATGATACAGACGAAGTATTTGCTGTACATGGGGCACAGGTTGCGGACAAAAATGTGGATTGTATTTTTATCTGCCCTGATCGACTTGCGATTGTGGTAGCAGTTAAAGATTATCTGCCAGAAAACATTAAAACGGTGAATTCAGACCGCAGGATCGTATTTGACAACAGGCCTTCTGAATATGCTGGAGCGGATGTTGTGTTGATGTGGCGACAAGAAGTGGTAAAGATGCTTCAAGGCTCAGGGATAAACTCTGATCTGATATCTATTTCAGTCTGTTATCCGTTTGTAGATGCTCAGTCATTTGATGATAAAGAAATGAAATTGATAACACCAAGGGAATTGACTTTTCTTGCAGATGACTTTGAGAGTGAAGAGGTTTTTATAAAGAAGATTGATGATGTCTATAAGTATGTTGCCAAGTCATTACACGCAGAGTTATCAGGATTTTCTTTGAATCATGAGAATGTATATAAACTGGGGGAACTACTCATACCAGGCTTTGGAAATATATTGACATCTTCAAAAAATAGAACGGCAACAGAAGTGCCTGTGGATCTGAATGCTAACAGTTCCAAGGAGTTGTTTTATGGGATATGCAGCTTTTTGATGAGAAATGGGATTACCCAGGGCTATGTTTATTCTCAATCAAGTGAATTGCTAGATGCTCTCGGTGATTATATGTCTGACATAAAAATACCATGGTCCTATTATACGGATGCTACTAAAAAAGGGTATGTGTTTGTTGACAGTGATGTACCGAAAGAAGAGAAGAATAATGGCGTCATCATAGACCTAAACGATGATTCACACATAAACGTCATTCAGGGACGAGATAGGGTGTTCCGAATTGCTGTTCATGACAGAAATGCGATTTATAAGGATTTGCATGTCAAGGAAGAACAGGTTCCGCTTCACCTCAAAAATGAGCAGATCCGTAAGATGTTTCTTAAGTCTTTTGTGCTTGCACAGAAGGAAATAGATATTATTTCTCCATGGATGAACTTTGGAGTCGTTAATGAACATTTTGTTGAACTAATGGAGGATGTTCTTGCTCGTGGCGTCAGGATCTGCATCATTTATGGATTGAATCCTGATTCATCAGAATATAATCTTTCACGGAGCAATCGCTCTGATCAAGTAGCGAAGTACTTACGTGATAGATTTAGCAAATATGGAGAAATGTTGAGTATTGTTAGGGATAATATCCACTATAAGTTGGTTTTGTGTGACGACTTGTTCAAACTAGAAGGTGGATATAATTACCTTTCATTTGTCGGCGATTATGCAAACGAGGATACCCGTAAGGAAGGGTCTCCTTATGGAACTCAGGTCGAAGAAATACGCTATTTGAGAAAGGAATACTTTGGCCATGAATAGTGCGGAGGTTAATATAGCAAAATATTCTGTACTTATCGCGGGAGAAAAAGTATC
>JAILIJ010000353.1 GCA_024695315.1 Bacteroidaceae bacterium | reverse complement strand
ATAAGGCTGGAGCATACGGCATACAGGAATGGATTGGATATGTTGGTATTACATCCATTGAAGGGTCATATTATAACGTTGTGGGCCTGCCGGTACAAAGACTATATACAGAATTAAAGAAATTATGACAACATACGAACTCGATGAGGCTGATCTAAAGATACTCAAATTTTTGCAGGAGAATTGCCGATTGACGACTAAAGAACTGGCGCAGAAGGTACATCTATCTGTAACGCCTGTTTTTGAACGCCAACGTCGTCTGGAACGAATGGGATTTATTAGAAACTATGTAGCCGTTTTGGATGCTGAGCGCTTGGGACGTGGTTTCGTGGTGTTCTGTTCTGTAAGCATGAAGCAGATTAATCATGATATTGCACAGCGCTTCGCCGAACTATTGGCATCCTGGAACGAGGTTACAGAGTGTTATAATATTAGTGGCGATTGTGACTATATGCTGAAGGTTTGTGTGAGTAGTATGCAGCAATATCAGCAGTTTGTTCTGGATAAGCTGGGACAGTTTGAGTACGTGGCTCATATTCGTAGTACGTTTGTTATGGATACCTTAAAGTTAAGTTATGGAATACCATTTTAATACACTTATTATTGGAGGCGGACCTTCGGGTAGTAGTTGTGGAATAACGTTGCTGAAACACGGACATGACTGCTGTATTGTGGAACGTTCAACTTTCCCAAGGGTGAAATTATGTGCTGGATTGTTTACGCATAAGTCGCAAGAATGCCTCAAGTCTATTTTAGGACCGAATGTGTATACTGAGGTCATGCGCAAATCTCTTATGTCGCAGGAGAGTGTTTTCTCACTTTATAAGGGAATGCAACCTTTGGTGAGTTGTAACCTACAGAAGGAGGATAATCAGCCGACATCACTTCGTTATACTGATTGCAGAATTAGTTTGGTTAATCGCCCTGTGCTTGATGATTTGCTTGTGAAGAATTTTGTGTCACTAGGCGGCATACTTTTGGATAATGATGCGGTAAAGGATATTGATTTTGCCAAGAAGACAGCTATACTTGCATCTGGACGTACTATTACTTATGAGCATCTTGTTGCTGCTGATGGAGCAAATAGTATTACGGAGCGAGCTCTTGCTGCTTATGATAAGACTTTTGTAAAGAAGGATAAGAGCGCCTTGTGTATCGAGATAAATGTGGATAAGGATGATGTGGATGTAACGGGGGTGAATATATATTTTGATATCGTCAAAGGAAGTTATGCTTGGGCTTTCGCAAAGGGTGAAAAAGTGTGCATTGGACTTGTGAAATTGCCTTGGCAAGAGAATACGGATGTGCAGCACACGATGCTGGATTTCTGTAGCCGACTCGGAGTCCGTAATATGGAAAAGTATCCTCTTAGAGGTGCCATGTTACCTTTTGGAAACATTATGCCTCGACCTGTATGGAATGATAATGTGTTCTTTGTGGGGGATGCGGCTGGACTTGTGGAACCTCTGACAGGTGAGGGTATATATTATGCTTTACAGAGTGGACAATATGCGGGCGAGAGTATTGTGAATGGGGGCACGGATTCTTATATCGACAAAGTGGCTTATCTTCATGGTTTAATAAAGAAGGGGCGCTATTATCAGTCTCTCCTTGAGATGAAGTTACCTTCGCGTTTCTTCTTTCGTCATGCACCACGGAACGGACGTTTCATATCGTATTTTTATCTTACGCAGATTGAACATGCAACACTTGATCCTTTCTGGAAGATAATATGGAAATATAAAAGGAAGAAGTGACGAGAAAAGGGGATATCTCGCCATAAGTGAGACATCCCCTTGACTTATCGTCACTCCATAGGATTATAGTTCTGGGAAGAGACCAAACAGACGGGCGTCAATTTGGTCGGTAATATGCTTGAAGGCTTCTGGATTCTGCTCGAATTTACATTTGTCGCCTTCTACGATTATTAGCTTTCCCTTGTAGTTCTTTATCCAGTTCTCATATTTATCATTTAGGCCCTGAAGAAAGTCCATACGCATAGATTGCTCATAGTCGCGTCCCCTTTTTTGGATTTGCTCGACAAGATTCGGAATAGAAGAACGGATATATATCATTAGATCGGGAAGTTTGACTAACGAAATCATGGTTGAAAACAGATCTGAGTAGTTGTCGAAATCTCGGTCTGACATCATACCCATATCGTGGAGATTGGGTGCAAAAATACATGCGTCTTCAAAAATGGTACGGTCTTGTATTATATTATCGTCAGACTTGGATATTTCAACTACTTCCTTAAATCTTTTTGAAAGAAAATAGATCTGGAGATTAAATGACCAACGTGGCATGTCGGCATAGTAATCCGCTAAATATGGATTATTGTCTACAGGCTCAAAACGCGGAGTCCATCCGTAGCGTTTTGCAAGCATTTTAGTTAAAGTGGTTTTGCCGCAACCAATATTTCCGGCTATAGCTATATGCATGTGATATTTTAATTTTTGGGTAATGACCTTAGGTTTATTCTTATAAAAAACGAGGCGTCAGTCTTTCGTTTATTTTACTAATAATCGAAGCGAAATCCTCCGTAGAATGCTCAAAGTCTAAATCGTCAACATCAATTACGAGAACCTCGCCTTTATAGTGATTTTTTATGAAGTCCTCATATCTCTGATTGAGCCCTTTCAGATAGTCTATTTGCATGGATTGCTCATATGTACGACCTCTTTTTTGAATATTGTGTATAAGATGAGGTACGGACGATTTTAGATATATCATAAGACGAGGCATTTCTAACATGGAAACCATTTGCTCGAAAAGGTCCATGTAGGTTTGGAAATCTCTGTCAGAAAGGTTGCCCATCTCATGATTGCCTTTGGTAAAAACATGGACTCCTTCAAAAATGCTTCTGTCTATGACGATAGTTTTGCTGGACTGGGATATGTCAAGCATGTCTTTGAATCTTTGCTTTAGAAAATATACTTCCATAGCAAACGACCATCGCTTTATGTCTTTGTAGAAATCTTCTAGGTATGGATTGTCTACGACTGGCTCCATTTTTGCTTGCCAATCATAGTGCTTAGCCAGCATATTGGTGAGTGTAGTTTTTCCACTACCTATATTTCCTGCTATTGCTATATACACGTTTGTCGATGTGTTTAAGAGTGATAATAGTTTAGAATTGGGTGTTTGGGCTTGAAAATAATGCTTGCCACCTCCGTCTGTTATGCAAAGTTACATTTATTTTCAATTTCTCACAATTTTAATTGCTCTTTTATGCTTACGATTCCGAAAAAATTATGTAAATTTGTATGTTTAATTAATATGATGGTCTATAATGACTATTTTAGTGTAATTCTTAAAATTCTAAAGTGTGGGCAGAAACAAATATTCACAGCATGAGATAGATATTATTGGAATGCTGTTGAAAAAGAAGTGCTCCGGCACACGATTCCAGCAAAAAGAAATCCGACATCAGTTGCGCGTTAATTTTGAATTCAATATTAGTGATTTCGGAGAACAAGGCAAGGCGTTTGGATACGAACAGCTTCAAGAGGCTATAAGGCGTGGGGCTATTAAAATTCTTGATGATGCCACAATTGCGGATATGAAGGCTAAGCGCGAAAGAGATAAGCAAAAGGATCTCGAAGCGAAAAAAGCTCAAAATGAGGAGATGGGAATTGTGGAGGAAGACTGGCAGGAGACACTCAAACAATGGAATGAATATTATAATAACAAAGAATAAGATAAATCAATAACTATGGATGATAAGTTTATGCAGATGGCCATCGATTTGTCTATTGAAAATGTGCAAAACGGTGGAGGCCCTTTTGGGGCTGTTATTGTAAAAGATGGAGAAGTGCTGGCAACAGGAGTAAATCGTGTAACAGCAAATAATGACCCAACGGCTCATGCCGAGGTGAGTGCTATTAGAGCTGCTTGTAAAGCTTTGGGCGATTTCAGATTAAGAGGATGTTCGATTTATACCTCATGTGAGCCTTGCCCTATGTGTCTTGCTGCTATTTACTGGGCTGGCATTAGCAAAATATACTACGGTAATACTAAAGAGGATGCCGAATCAATAAATTTTGGAGATAAGTTTATATATGAAGAAATCGCACTTCCTGCTGGAATGCGATCTATTCCGACTAGAATGCTGATGAGAGAACAGGCTATGACGGCATTCAAGGCGTGGATGGAAAAAGTTGATAAGGTGGAATATTGAGATGAAGAGTAACATGAGTTTTTTACGATTCTGCGTTCTTTCATGTTTATGCTGTTCGTCGTCGATAGGACTTTATGCTCAAACGAAGGAGTTGGCTGACTCTATAGTTAAGTACCAAATGCATTCTGGTGGATGGCCAAAGAATCAGAGATGGCTTGAAGGACCTAATCAGGAATACATGAGGCAATGTAGGGAAACTGGAGTCGGTTCTACTATTGATAATGGGGCTACTACATCCGAGATGAGAGTTCTGGCAAATTCCTATAAAAAATATGGAGATAAACGCTATCGGGAATCTTTCATTAAAGGATTAAAATATCTTTTGGAGATGCAGTATGATAATGGAGGATGGCCACAGTTTTATCCAGCACGAGCAGCAGCTCCTTATTCTGCACACATAACATTTAATGATAATGCTATGATTGGTGTCATGAGGATGATTCGTGACATTGGCGAGGGAAAAGGAGTATATGGGGAAATGCATATTTCAAAGTCCTTGCGAAAAAAAGCGCTGACGGCGTTTGATAAGGGAGTGAAGTGCATCTTGAATTGTCAGATACAAAAGAATGGAAAACTTACTGTTTGGTGTCAGCAGCACGATGAAAATACTCTTATGCCAGCTAAGGCGCGAGCGTATGAGTTGCCAAGCTATACGGCACATGGTGAGTCGGTAGAAATTGTTCGCCTCCTTTCTGAGATAAAGAATCCATCTGATAGGGTAAAGGCAGCTATCGAAGGCGCAATACAATGGATGAAAGATCACGCTATTGTGGATATGGTTTTGGAAACTTATGTGAATGACGAGGGCAAGACGGACAAGCGATTGGTTCATAAAGTAGGTGCTCCGTTGTTATGGGCAAGATATTATGACCTGGAAAATGAAGAACCTATGTTTTGTGATAGGGATGGAATCCCGAAAAAGCATATAGAAGACATCGGCTACGAAAGACGTAACGGATATTCATGGCTAGGAGATAGCCCTAAGAAGATAATAAATATAAAGGTAAAATAAAAATAACGGATTGGTGATGATAACTGTGCCAATCCGTTGCATTTATTATTTGTTATTATTTCCGAAAGTAATTATATCTTTAAGCTCGTCATAGCTGAAACTTATTGTACTGTTTCCTAATGCGTATGGCGCAATGTCATAAGGATTATACAAGAAACTTACGGAATCTTCGCCCAACATGAAGTTCTCGCTGATGAACATGTCGCTCATGTCAAGATAGCCCATAGCCTGAAGGGAGTCAAGAGTACTTACTCCGTGATACTGCATAAGTCGTGAAGTCAGCAGGTCTTTCATCTTTTGTCTGCAGCTATCAACTATCAGTTCATCGGTTGTGATTTGATCTCCGGTTTCTGTGTTAAAACATAAGATAGTTGTGGTGTTTGTTGGGTGTGCGCCTCCACCATAATAATCTTCTGTTAGTACATAATTTACTATTCCGCTAATTCCAAATTCGAAACGTCCTTTCAGATGGTTATACCTTTCAAGATGAAATTCTGAATCTTCTTGTTTGTATGTATTACATAGATTATCAATATACTCCTTAATGGATGTAGAAATGTTGTTGGTGTCAACTTTTTCCAAGAAGGCATCTTGTAATGTTGCGTTTATGGTGTTGGCTACTAATTTGTAGTCCTCATTTTTACCATTAGCAAATTCCATGTCAATGGATATGTCGTATGGACTTTTGATACTATCTTGTAAACGTATAAAATCCACTCCTTCCCATGTTGTGCTATTGTGGCAACTGTTGAGTGTGATAAAAAAAAGAGAAGAAGAGAGATATAATGCTAATTTTCTATTCATTGAGTCGGTGTGATACGAAATCTTTATCCTAAATGTATAAAAGGGAAATCCACGATGTGGGAATACCTTTAACGGCGCAAAGTTACGTCAAATTTGGGGTATTATCAAAAAAATATCTTTATCATTCTTCTTATTCGATAAACTTTAGTTAATTTTGTCATCAAAAATATATTTTTTATGCAAAAACAAGACAAAAAATCACGCAATTCTTTTGTTGACACAGGATTGCTAATCTCTATATGTG
>JAILIJ010000334.1 GCA_024695315.1 Bacteroidaceae bacterium | reverse complement strand
TAAAGGTAACTCGACAGATTTTTTGTCACCGGATTTACCTGTATCATTAATTCTTAATTTCTTACGTAATTGTGATAATGGAATTAAGTCAGGTGACTTTAAGCAAGAGATTACAAACTTTACGTTGTTTGGAAGTTTGCCGGGAATCCATTTTAAATAGTCATAATTATATCCGTTTAGTTGATCTACTGCATCTATAAACATAACTAATTTTTTGTCCCTTGGAATAATGTTTATTAAGGCAGAAAATTCGTTACAAGAATCGTTGTAGTTATCCTTTTCAACATACGGAATATCAAACTCGAGACATATTTGTTTTTGTAAACTTTTCACCAGCATATGGGGACTGCTGCTGTCGGAAGTGGCTCCAATAAATCTGTAAATCAAAGAAACTTTAGAATTTTTTCTTTCGCTTATAGATTTTTGGAATTCTTGAAGGGATTTTGCCATAAAAGTGGTTTTTCCCATACCGCTCTCTCCCGTAATAAGGTAAAGGCTTTCATTATTATTTTCAGATGTTAAAAACTCATTTATCCTTTTGAGGTCATCGCTATGGCCAAAGAAAATTTCTTGTTTGCTGAGTGCAAAATCGGCATGTAAGCTTTGTTCGGCGTTTTCTTTATATTGTTTCATGGATTCCTCTACTATTCTGTACAGTTGTTTTTTGATTTTTTCTTCAAAACTTTTAAGGTAATTTTTGTTTAAGGTCCCTTTTTGGAGATTTGGTTTCGCTGTTAATGTTGTAATTATTTCCGGAACGTTTTTTTCGTCTATTCCATTTATTGTTGATGCGTGCTTGATGATGCGCTCTTTTAGCTGTTCGAGTGCGGCAGCTTTTTGGGGATTACAGTCTGTATACTTTTGATTAATATGACTGTTTTCTGTAGGAATTTTGCGAAAAAAACATATTATGTGTTTTAGCAACTCCGGGTCGTCTACTTCAAGCATGCCCTTAACAATTTCTTGTCCTGTTGCAGAGAAAAAATATTTATTTATTCTATCGGAGTCTTCATGATTTGTGGCATTAAGTGATAAGTCCAAGAACAGGTTGTTAAGAGTGTTTATATCATTTTCAGTTAACCCTGTTTGCTCTATTTCAGCATTGTTTTTCAAAACATAAGCACCTGTTTCGTTGTTATCTTTATTATCAAAGAGACAGTTTTCATCAAGAAAGTAAGCGGCGTTGAGCATTTCTTGCAGCTTTTTTCTGTTGTTTGCTTTTGGGGATAACATGTTGTTGTGGTCGAGTGAATTTTTAGCATTTGTAATTTTATCTAATAGGAACTTATAATCGTTGAGTTCTATTTTGCTTGGAAGGGGCATCCAGCCATATCGGTCTCCTACAAGCATAAGAAAGTTGAGGTAATAGCCTGTCTTTTGACAGCGTTCAATTTCTTCTAAACAGATTTTCATGGTCGTATGGTCTTTGGATGCACTTACGGGAACACCAAATCTGAGGTCAACTACCTGCAGGACAAACCCTTTTCTTTGACATTCTTTTTTGATTTCCGGCAGTACTTTTTTGTTCAAAATGTCACGTTCTGTTTTAAAATCGTCGAAAGTTGAACTTATAAAGACGCGAATAATCTTGTTTTTTATGTTGTGAGATGTTGACATTAGGGGTTCCTCCACAATATTATGTAAATGTTAAAATAAAAAAGTGGAGTTACAAACAATGAAAGCGAATCTATATTTGGTGCAAAATTTAATGATCTTTATGGAAGAGTGCTTTTTGTCTTTGCCGTCCCACCAGGATTATTATACTCTAAATCCATTTTATATAAAAGAAGATATTAGAATGGAGGCGCTCAAAAAAGAAATATATAAAATTTTTCCGGATATGGAGTATATACCATATGACAATTGTTCGAAGTACGAGTTTGATACGATATATATGTCTTCGTATATGCCTATTCAGCATCAAAAAACTGTAGAGAGCATGAATTATAACAAAATCGTATTAGTTGAAGATGGTTTATTTGATTATGTTAACAATTCGAATACATATGATTTTTACAAAGGTAAGGAATTATACGTTTTTAGGCCCGGGCTTTGCTCAAAAGAGGCCGGAAAATCAAATGTTCATCTGTTAGAATTAAAAAAGGATGTTGTTAATATATTTGAAGATCTTTACAGAAAAGAACTTGATAGCTTTAAGAATTATCCTGTGAATACGCCGATTTTATTTACTACTCCTTTGTCGGAGGATTTTGGTGCTGATGCTGAAATAAGTGAAAAAATACTGGATTTATTAAGTGCGAAGTATGGGATTAATACATTAATAGTAAAGAAACATCCTCGTGATCATTTTGATTATGTAAAAAAGAATTTTAATATAATAGAGTGCCCACAG
>JAILIJ010000312.1 GCA_024695315.1 Bacteroidaceae bacterium | reverse complement strand
TAACGTCTTAAATAAAAAAAGAGAGACAGACTTTACATAAAAAGCATGACAAGACCTGTTTTTATTGACCAATCTCAATAAATAACAATAAAACAACATTTTTTTTTAAAAATTTTTGGAGTAAAATACTTTTTATTTTAGTTTTGCCAACGTAAAGATGCAAAACGGGACTCTTAATAAGAGTTAGAGAAAGTGAAAAGGAAAAAGCTTAACGAAGCAATTCCAAAACCATATATATACAATCTGATATAGGAGAGTTGAACAGAAATTAAAAATTGACTGAGTTTTTTAGCAAACGACATTTTAGGATTACCAAAGGTATACTATTAGAATTGGTAATAACGTTGAGTTGCTTGCATAAGTTGAAGATGAAACAGAAAATTTACCACATTTGTAATAGATGCCAAAAGATTGAAAACGTAAAAAATTAACAAGAGTGTTGTTAGCTGAAATAAACACACAGCCATAAAATTCATAGGTTCACTATGGTATAAAGTTAATAATAACCGATTTTCTTTTCTATTTACAAGAATAGGCAAGTTAAATCATAAACCAAATACTCTACAATAATATTAATCTTACATTTTATGAAAACCTTAAAGATTATCGCTATGGCACTGTTAGTCGCGTTGCCATTTAGCCCAGTTAAAGCTGAGACAACAGCTTTGCCTGAAGGACCAAGTATAGTAGTTGACAAGGCTGCCAAGGGTACGCTAGTAGTATCTTACACAGACCGATTCTCAATCACGTTCTTAAAGGAGTACACAGATATTGTGATTGAGGTCTTCAATAAAGACTACGAGCTTATCAGCATACTTAGCCGCGAGAAGGTTAAGGATGGTGAGACGGTGGTTATTGAGCCAGAGGATATCGATGGTGTTCCTGCTGAGATTGATATCGTGTGTGGTGAAATTGTAATATTTTCCAAGAAAATTAAGAAGGAAACCAAATAATCCCTAGTTCCCAGTCCTTCCCTTTCATTAGGTAAAGTCTGACGTTTAAGAGAAAAACTGGAGGGTATATCAAAGTTTTTAGCTTGATATACCCTCCATGAGCCTATACAAATTTGCTTTGATTTATCGTCTGATATTCCACATCTTCTCAGTAGAACCATCAAACAGAACGTCGATACTTGCGCCATCTTTCTTCTCGATGATGTCCCAAGCACGTAATTGGATGAACTGCTGAGGTGTTAGATTCATCTCCAGCATATATGCTTTATCAGCAAGAGCTCGTTGGCGCTCAGACTCTGCACGTGCCTTTTCTGCTATTGTTTTCTGTTCCTCAGAACGTCTTGCTTGAATATATCCTGCTGTACGATTCATTTCTGCAAGCTGATCTTTATTAGGTTTTGCCGCACCAGTTGTAACAGAACAGATGATGATCGGAAATTCCTTATCCTTAGAAAGCTTGGCCACATATTTACGCACATCATTAATGATTGCTGCATCAATTTTATTAAGGACCTCACGATTACTGATAAGATCAAAAGGATTATACATAGAAACATATTCACGTGTCTTATTTCTATAATATACCTGTATGTTATTCTTGTACCAATCAAGTCCATAATTCTTCAGCAAAATAGGAGTTTTTCCCTCTACAACCTTAATATTTATGTAAGAGTGAAAATCCAACGGAGTATTGTCATTTGAGAATATATCATCAAATGGTTCATCATAACGCTGTGGCGTAATCTTAAAATATGTTGGTGTACTGGTAAAAGCTCCAAACTCAAGTCCTGTAGTTACAGGATCAGGATCGACACCACCATGTCCAAAAAGAATTGGTTTCATAACCCATACAGCCTCTTCGTCTGCATCTGGAGTAGCGGTCGAACATGAACTTACGCTCACAGAACCAACTGCAAGCATCATAAGTGCAATAAATGAATTAATCGAATTAAACGTTCTTTTCATAAACTTAGTTTTTAAATTGTTGTGATTATTATTTAATGACAAAGATAATACAAAAAATTTGCAAAATACAACAAATAATATAAGATATTCAACATTTCATGAGTTTTTATCTCAAAAAAAAGTCCTCATAAATAAAGTGTGAAGATAGAACTGGAAATTTGCAAAAAAGAAGTATCTTTGCCACAAATATCTTTTCGTTTCCACACAAAGAAAATCAAGAACTGCGAAATGATAATTACAAAAAAGTATGGAGAAAAATAATAAAGGACCAAAGCGTGCTATCATAATTGGAGCAACATCAGGAATAGGACTGGAAGTAACAAAGATACTTACAGAACAAGGCTGGATAGTCGGAATAGCAGGTAGAAGACAGGAGCTACTACAACAAATTCAGAGCAAAAACCTAAATGTGATTGCGACACAATGTATAGACATAACAAAAGATAATGCTACCAAGGAACTAGAAACTCTTATTGGTAAACTGGGCGGAATGGACCTTTATTTCCATAGTTCTGGAATTGGATACCAGAATCCATCACTTGACACAGAAAAGGAACTTGCAACCGTACAAACCAATGCTCTCGGATTCACGAGAATGATAGATTTTGTTTTCAAATATTTTGTAGAACATACTGAGCAAAAAGGACATATTGCCGTCATAAGCAGTATTGCAGGCACTAAAGGATTAGGAGCAGCTCCAGCATATTCTTCAACAAAAAGATACATTAATCACTATCTTGAATGTCTCACACAGCTATGTACAATACGTGGCATAAAAAACATAGTAATAAGTGACATTAGGCCAGGATTTGTGCGTACTCCTCTACTTGCCGATGGTGGGAAATACCCTATGCAACTCGATGTAAAAGACGTAGCCAAACAAATTGTAAAGGGATTAGAATCTAAAAAAGCTATCATAACTGTTGACTGGAAATACAGGCTTCTCGTTTTCTTCTGGAAACTTATTCCTCGCTGGATCTGGGTCAGAATGAAAATTGCATCAAAGTAATCCAAGTCTTTTCTTTGAAGAATAAATGAATATAAGAACTTTGAAGAAAAATGGTTAGTAACGCAACAAATTCCGTTCTAAGAGCATATTCCTAAAAGCAAAATGCTATTATCATTATGTTTACGCCAAGAAAACATATTAGAACATAATGATAATCAAACATATTTAATCATCATAATAAAGCAGTTTTTCTCGTCTTTTAGTTGACAACTCTCAATAAAACAGCAAAAACAATTGTTTTTTCTGCCATTCGTTTGGAAGATAAACTTTATATTTATACATTTGCGACAGATAATAGCGGAATTGATATCAAAACGAAAATTCAAGTGGCAATAAAATTAGCATAAAGGGCATATAGAGATACTAAAGCTAAAACTTTATCCACAATAAAAACCTGAAAAAGATTAACTTGAAGTTTTAATCATTACTCTACAAAGAGAATGTTTCGAAAGCAAAGTCATCTAATCTAAGAAAAAATGGACCATCATACAATAATACCACAATACAATAGTTTTGTTCGTCCAATTATACTTGTAGATGATAACCTGAATAGTCACTTTTAGTGACATAA
>JAILIJ010000299.1 GCA_024695315.1 Bacteroidaceae bacterium | reverse complement strand
TTTCTATAAATAGAACTGAAAATCATGATAATCTTGCACGTTTTTTTGCATTTTTTGTAGACGTAACAATTTGTTTATGTGCATTATAGTGGACAATAAATAAAAAAAAGATTTTTTTTTCAAAAAAATGCAAAAAAACGTGCAAGATTATCATGATTTTCAGTTCTATTTATAGAAACGCAATAATAATAAATATCAATTCCGAATTTATAAATATCGTCCTTCCCAAAAATACCTTCGCATTTGTATCGGAACTTTGAAACATTTGTTTGCTGGACCTTAATAATGATGAAGTATAATGAACAAGAGATGAAATGGCAGAGTCGTGAAAACGTCTCTGCCTTTCTATTTTTATTTTCTAATGTGTTTTAGTATGTAAGCTAATAAATAGAAATAAAAAGATGCGTTTTGTTTTTAAGATGCTAAAAATAATACGTATTTTTGCAACGATTTTGAGTTTAGCATTAAGATGTATAGAAAATTTGTTGAATCACAGTAATATTTTACTTCCTCTTTTTCATATATTCTTTCAGGCTATTCAAATGATCATGGAAGACATGTATTATATGGAAAAAGCTTTCTATTTAGATCGTTGGTCTTAGAATTATGGGCCTTTCTTTTACGACAATTACGTGACTTTCGGATAAAGACTATACAAACTTAAAACATACATATTGAAATGGAAAAAAAGGTTATAAGGTTAGCTGTCTTCGTAAGTGGAGGAGGAACAAACCTTGAGAACATAATAAATTATTTCAGTAAAGACGAAAGGGTAGAGGTGTCTGTTGTGGTAAGTAACCGTGAGGATGCTTATGCTCTTGTACGTGCTAAGAACCATCATGTGCCTTCATGTGTTATTACTCGGAAGCAATTTTCCGATGAACCAGATGTGGTCATGAATGCTGTTAAGGATTGTGATTACATTATCCTTGCAGGTTTTCTGGTTCGTATTCCCGATTATCTTATCGACGCTTTTCCTAAGCGTATTATCAATATTCATCCTGCTTTGCTTCCTAAATATGGAGGTAAGGGTATGCATGGACACCATGTACATGAGGCCGTGAAGGCTGCTGGAGAGAAAGAGTCTGGCATTACGATACATTATGTTAATAATGAGTTGGATGCTGGTGAGCATATTGCTCAGTTCCGTGTAGCGTTGACGGAGGATGATACGGCTGATAGTATCGCGGAGAAGATTCATGTGCTTGAGCAGGCTCATTTCCCTCAGGTTATAGAGAGAGTGATTTTTGGATTGTGATGAGTGAAGGATTTCTATTGGATATGATATAAAGAAAAAAGCAAGTACTAAATTTCTGTACTTGCTTTTTTTGTTCTTGACTGAATAACCAGTATATTTTAAGTTTTTGAAGTCGTAAGAATAGTAATCTAATGTATTATTTGTGGATGCTTATTCCCACTATACTATTTTGCCATAAAAAAGATTAAAAAACTTTTTGGAAAAAAATCCCCTTTTTCTAAAAAACGCTCATATTATTGTAGTTTTTAGGAATATACCCTCGGTATCTTTTAAGAAAAATCCCCCATAAAAAACCAAAATTTCGGTTTATGTATATTTAATGGGGAATTTGTGCTGATATTATTTTTACACATCAAAAGTCGAGATATATCCTCATTTTGCAAGAATTTTCTTATTGTTTTGAATAAAGATGCCTTTAGTCATGGCGTTAGGCATTATTATTTTTCTACCAGATAGGTCGAAAGTTATTATTTGTTCTTCTTCATTACAATAAGGAACGTCATTTATTGCAGTAATTGATTTTTCGCCCCACATGATAGCGCAGAAGTCGTCAATATCTTTAGTAGGAATCTTAGCAACTTCGCTCCAATATGTGTAGAATTTTGCGCGTAAGTCCTTGCCTTTTAGAGTTTCGATATATTCAAACATCTTTGTGAGGCTTTCCTTCTTTCTTGTTGTTTTGTTATAAGAGAAGGTGCTTAGCTCATAATCTTTGCACAGGTCAGATGTGCTGACTCCAAGGAGTCCTTCGAGCATGAAAGCGAGAGTACCCGCTCTGTCGCATCCTGCTATACAATGGATGTATGTAGGTCTTCCTAGTCTTAATTGTTGAATAATAAACTCGAAGTCATCATGATAGTATTCTGGGTGGTTTTCTATTCCGTCTAGGTAATGTTGTGGGTTTGGAATGAGTTTGTAAACCACCTCATCATTAATCATAGACTTATTGTACCCACCTGTCTCATTTTGATTTCTTAGGTCGAGTTCAGCTCTAATGCCGAGTGAGTAGAAAATCTCTTTGTCAGAATCAGATGTGTTATATTCGTCGGAGTTGGTGTTGAGTTGTCGTCCTCGGTATAATAATCCGTATGCTATAGACTTTCCGTTAGACGTTTTCCATCCACCCAAGTCTCTAACGTTAGCTGTGCTTTTAGTCGTGATCATTCTGACCTGTCCAGAAGTCTTGAATGATCCCTTCTTTACCACATTACCATTCTCTTTTACCTGATATTTATATGTTCTGTTTGGATAGAGGTTGCGTAGTTTTTCTGCTCCATCAAGTTCTTCCCATCCATCGGGTAGTGGTGCAGGTTCATCTCGTCTAATAACAGGTCCTATGTTGTATCTTTCCACAATGGAAGTGTCACTTAGAGAGTATTCGAAGTCGTGTACAAACGTGTGGCATCTAAAGTTTTCGATGCAGAAAGTTCCATCTTCAGTGATGACAGTTGGTTCTGTGGCATTTTCCACAATATTAAGCGTCACATTAAGCACGAGTCTGTGTCTGTATCCATTATCGTCCTTGGTGTTTGTTGTGATGGCTTGTTTGAAGTTGTATGATTTGCCTACTGTACATCTTTTTGGATATTGTCCGACGTTAATTATGCAAGAATAAGGATTGAGTTCTCCGAACATGATTGCGGCTTGTGATTTTTTGCTTGTCACATATCCATATTCATTGAGCCATTGTCCAAGAGGGCCGGCCGTCATGTCGTTGTTGTAGCTTCCGTCAGGTTCAAGAGCTTGGAACACAACGTCTCCGTTCATTAAGGCTTTAGGCAGTTCGCTTATATGTATTCCGAGAGCTTTGTATAGTGTGGCGTCGCTAATAGGTGTAGGATAAGAATCGTAGTACAAGTCGCTTGTTGAAGTGTATTTTTTTGCGTTGACGTTGATGTTAATCGTCTGCGTCTTTATTGCAGAAAGGTCTTTTTTGACATGTAGCTTGATTCTGATGACCACTCTGTGAGCATCGGTTTTGTTGTCTGCAGGGTAGTAGTTGAGAGCCTGCATCATGGTGTAAATTTGTCCATCGATACAAGTTCCTGGCATCTGTCCTACGTTGAATGTGAAGTCGCTGTTAAAGTGGCTGAAAACGCATGCTCCGTCGTCATATTCAGTTACATTACCGTTATTGTCGAACCAGTAACCTGGTGCATCAGCCGTACTTTTTGCTGTAACCTTACCATTAGGGTCGATGCCAACCAAACTTATCTTAGAACCATATAGTTTCTTAAGTTGTGTTTCGCTCAATCCCATATAATATGCTATGGCCTTAGTGTCCGGCGTTATTTGAATGCTCTTATAGCTTGTCGCTTCTGTATCTTCGTTGATGAGCATCTCCATGGTGTAGTCGATGGTGTCCGTAGCTACTTCTGTTTCGAGAGGGATGGCCTTGTCTAATGTACGTGGCATCCACACCATCATTTCTCCTTCGTTTCCTCTATTGTTCCACGCAAAATATGGAATAGCAGTTATTTCCGCATCGTTAGAGATGACTTTTCCCGATTTATTGTATGCAGCCTTAGCGCCTTTAATTTTGAGGATATACACCCCGTTGAGATCTGTTGTAGATTCAGCCGTGATGCTTGCATCATCCTTGATGTAGCAGTTTTCCGATTGTGAATCATTATCTTTCCATTCCAAGCAGTATAGTATAGGTCCCCTTTCGAGAGCTGTATATCCTGTATTTTCTGTAACCTGGTCAGATGCAATTACACGTTTCACGTTCATAGGGAAGGATAGGGAAAGCACGTCTCCCTTTTTCCATTTTCTGTTGATTATGATATACCCATGTTGTGTCAAGTATGATGTGCCAGCTCCGTTCACATACACGTTGATGTGGTTTGTTGCGTTTCCATCTTTCAGGTATGAGTAGAGTGATCCTGGAACAGGTTCGTTATTTACCCATCCTGGTATACGAATCATCATGTCGAATTTGTCGGTATTCTTAACAGAGTCGACGCTAATAGCCACATCTCCTACCCAAGGGTATGCAGTCTTTTGAGTGATGTGTATGAAGCGGTTGTTGCCGGCATCAATTTTTGCAGAACTCTGTACGAAGAGGTTGACGTATATGCTATCACCTTTGTTTGCGTAAATATATTCTGGTACTGACGCCAAGAACTGGCTTATGTCGGTAAGTACATTACCATTTTGGAAGTCTGTTTGTCGTGTATATCTTCCGTCAGAGTATAATGGGTTGAGTGTGAAATAAGATGCTCCATCGATGCTTATACTTGCCAGGAGATTGTTGTAGAGCGTTCTTTCAAGCACGTCATAATACTTTGATTCTCCAGTAATCTTAAACATTCTGTGGTTCCAGTAAATGTTATTGATGGCAGCCCTTGTGTCGCAGCATGCTCTAATATTTGATAGCTCGTAAGCATCGTTGAAAAGTCCTTCTTGTCTTGCAGCTCCTAATCCGCCATTTATGAACATCTTTTTGTTAACGATATCGTTCCATATATTTGTTGCTGCGCTTTCGTATAGACCGTTTGCTGTAGCAGCCGACACATCAACCATTCCTGCATACATAGCAGTAGCTCTTGCTGCGTTTCCAACAGCTTGGTCTTGTAGCGTTACCGCCTTGTGAGTCTGGTTGTATTCATTACGTCTAAGAGCATTTTTTGCACGAAGGTCGAGCATTATCTTGGCCAAATCGACGTATGATTTGTTCTTTGTAATCCAATAGAGGTCGATGAGGCTCATTTCTATTCCCTGATATCCTGGCTCGTATGGTAGTTTACCGTTGATATAGTCGTTGCTCAGTAGATTAGCATATTTCTTTGCAGCATTCAGTAAAGTTGTTGATCCTGTAGCTTTGTAGTTTGCTATTCCTGCGTTGATGAAGTGTGCCGCATTATAGAGTTCATAGCTTTGTTGTGGATCCTTTTCCCATCGTTTTGTACCGAGCCAAGGGTGCATATTGTCTGGTTCGGCAGCAGATCTTGCGGTCATGATATATCCGTCTTTGTATTGTGCGCTAACGATAATATCGATGAGTTGGTCCATTCTGTTTTTTAGTTGTGCGAAAGATGATGATGCAATTGAGTGTGATACAGCTTCGACGCATCTATACACATCGGCATCGTCATAAGGCATCCCAGTGAAGTATCCTTCTTTTGAGCCTGCAGCCTTTTGGAAATTGAGCACTCTGTCTCCGTTGAAGCATGAGTCAAGTGCCATACGAAGTGTGACCTGTCTGTTCTTGCTTTGCCTTTTTGCCCAAATATTATCGGAAATAGTGACTTTGTCTGCTCCTACATCCGTTATTGGGTATTGGCTATATGTTGTCTGCGCATTTATGCTTATGTTGATAGTTAGCATAAAAGTGAGCATTTGTAAGAATCTTGATTTCATAAGGAAGTATGTATTATCTGTATATTTTGTGCAAAGTAAGAGTGGGGACATGTCTTTTTGTTCCGTTTCTCTCATTTCACCTTGCCTTTTTTTCTTCTTTTTGCTTTTAAATGACAAAGATAATGAAAATTCTTTGAATTTGCAATAAAAGAAGAGAAGAGTGTAAAAAATATTGATATGGGCCTACCAAAATTTGGATCCGTATTTTTATGATGACATGTTTGTTTTACAAAACAAATATTCGGCATCCATAAAAATGGCAATCGTGGGTTTTGATGTTTTTTGTGGGGAAGTGTTCGGATTGTGGGTGGAGTTAAGTGAAAAGTGAAGAGTGAAGAATGGCCACCCGGAAATGGAGTCTTCGGAGCAAGAGAGGAAAACCGAAATTTAGGACTTAGCGCAGCGATCTCATTGAACGAACGTTTGCAGTCCGTAGGGACAAACATAAGATGAGTGAGGAAACTTGAAATTGAAAGAAAATTTTGTTTCTCTTCGGATCGCGGAGAAACCGTAACTCCGTCTTTTCGTTTTTAACGACCACGGAAGTTAGAGATCTAACGGAAACTGTAAAGCCGTTAATAATAATTTTTCTCTAATTTTCTGAATTTTCGTTTTTTTAAAATCGAGATTGATTAGTATATCAAATGAGTAGTTTTTCTGTTATTTCCTTTTACTGAGCCGCTAAATCCCTTTTGCCTACTTATCGTAATAAACAAAAAAAGCACGTTAAAAAGAACGTACTTTTTTACCCCACCTCCTTCGGCAACGGTTCGTGTTACCTTCGTAATTCCTTCGTATCAATTACTAATTTCTTCTTGTGATGAAAATTAAATTTTCTGTATGAAAAATATCTCTTCATCTACTGGGGAAATCGGACGTTACGCGTTGTCGTTAGATGAATGACAAATATAATATATTTTTCAACGATATGCAATATTTTGAACTTTGAAAATGAAAGATTTAAGAAAGTTTAACTCTTAAAGTGTAAGCGCATGATAAGATAGTATAAGGTTGCAGCATCATATCCATTTTTTGTGTTTTTTGTACATCATTTCTAAATAGGGTTATCATAAAAAAATGTTGGTAATCTCAACATTATTTTGTGTGTTTTTGGTTAAAAACAAAGCCGTACAATATTTATGTGAAATGATGATTGATGAGAATAATAGGAATTATCTGTTTTAGAACACAATTTTGCTTTTGGCCATGCCAAACTAAAGGGCTAACTTTGCGGACAATTGTGGGGTATGTTTTCGTATAGATTCTATATCTCACGACGAGAATATATTAACTAAGATTATTCGAATAACCAATACTTGCTTATAATCAATACACCTTTTTAGAGTCGTGTCATAAAAGACACGACTCATTTTTACATATCTTACTCATATCTACTTCATTATAGGATTTTGGCGATTTGACTAAGATGTGCGAATTTTATACTATTTTATTTTATCCAGAAACTGAACCAGACTATCCAGGTTGTGGGCGTCCACTTTGAGGTCGAGTAGACGACCATTGCGGTCGAAGAGCTTGTATGTCGGGAACGAGTGCACGTTTAGGTAGCGCTCAATGGCCTTTTGCTGTTCGGCTGGTAGGTTGTAGTGGGCTACGTTAGGTCCGCTCACGTTATACTCCTTGATGACGTTCTCCCACGACTCCTGTGGGCTATTGTTGGCCAGGTATAGGAACTCGATGTCGTAGTCCTTAAGCCTTTCATATTCCTCTGTGGAGTGGCTTAAGGCGTTTTTGCATGGTCCGCACCATGTGCCCCATATGTCGAGCAATACGAACTTGCCCTTGAATGGTTCCAGAATCTTCTTCAGTAGCGCTTCTCCATCGCTGAGATCCTTCAGATTGTCCGATGACTTCAATACCAACTTGTCGAAGTCGCGGTTCTCGATGGCCAGGTAGTGGTCGTTTTGCTTCTCGACCATCGCCAAACAAATCGGGTTAGTAACCTTTGCCCGCAGCGAGTCCATTATCTCAGGCAGAAGCGACGTGCGCCGCCAGTCAATCTCCAAATAAGCCATTCTCGCTAACCACACGTCCTTAATGAAAGGTGTGGCTTTGAGTGAGTCGAGTACATAAAGGCCGTTTTTGAGTTTGTTTAGGAACGTATGAACTTTTGCATATTTCTGCGTCTTCTCCGAGCTGAAAATCTTATCTACCTTTGCTATCATCTCAGCGTTGGCCTCGATGATCTCCTTTGCAAGTCGTTCTTTATCTTCTACGGTCGGTTCCGCATCGATGCGTGCCTGTGCGTCGTCTTTCCATACATTCCATTGGCTGAGTAGTGCGCGCTCTTCGTCGTTCGCGGCTATGTCGTTCAAATGATCTATTAGGTTGAAGGTCTCCATCGCCGATTGACTGTTAAGGGTGGCATCGTCCAAATAGTCAGTAAGGAAAACGCTCAACTCGTGATGGAGCGTATATGGCTGGTCAATCTTCGTCCAGAAGTTGTCGTAGGCATAGCGACGTGCTTTGTCGGTAAGTTGTTTGTCTTTAGTTATGAAGCGTGCTTGTGCTAAGTCTCGTGCCAGTTGCATTCGCATGCATCCCTTCTTGTAACTGTTGTAGCGTGTAGAGAGGGTAGGGTGCTCGCTGCTCAGTTGGTCAATCTCAGCAAACTTTACCTTGAGTATACTATCGACATAATCAATATATTTGTCTAAATCTTCACCATCCTCTATTCTTTTTGCTGCCAATTTATTTGGGTATTTGAAGAGCTCATTCTGTAGTCGGCAGTCGTCGCCCATGAAGTAGCGTCGACCCTCCTTGAAGTCGTAAAGCATGAAGTATGTCTTGCCTGGTTCCAGCATGGTGCGGACGAAGCAGCGGCGCCAGTCGCAAAAGAACTCTGTGCTGTTTACTATGGGCAACTTGACGGTGAAGCGTCCCTGCTCGTCGAGGTCGGCATTGACAGTCTCTCGCTTATCGGTGAACAAGTTGGTGTAACTGATGTCAAAGGTCTTCAGCTGACTTAAATCTTCGGGCATATCCTTGAGCCATCCCACTACGGTCACGGTGTCTAGCTTGTAGCCATTGTCAACGAAGTCTGTACGTGTGTCCTTTGTTGGGTAGTCGGGCAGAAAACGTGAGGTTATCATCTTGTATTTACCCTTTTCGTTGCCTATAGTAATGGTACGTGAACCTTTATGATTCTTGCCGATGCTCACCTTCAGTTCATCGTTGCCGTTGGTAATCACCATCTCAGCCTTACCAGTCTTTGTGTTTATGTCGCATGACTTATAGCTCCAGAACTTACAGTCGTAGATGGCATAATCCTTCAGGAATGCTATCTTCCAATCTCCCTGTTGGTTGCACCAATAGGATGGTAATAGTTGCTGCCAGCGCTCTTCCACGGGCTTGATACCTTTGATCTGAATAGACCTTTTTTGATCTCCCTCGGTCAAGTCGAATGACTTGGTGTCATCCGGCAGCGGTGGGAAGTGGAAGGTCATCATTAGGCGGCCGTCCTTGTTGGTTTGCGTAAACTTGTCGAGTTCAATTCCGTCGGCAGAGACTACTGTGAAACGTTCGTCGCCCACCTTCAAATAGATGTCTTTTGCAATTTTGAACTTGTATTCGGGGTAGTCAGAACGCCAGGCGACGGCTATATGTACGATTGTTTCGTCATTTTTCATTTCTACGCGGGTGACATCGAATGCAGGATAGAAGAATCCATCGCCGTTTACGTTGCAAAACTCGGTTGTGGGCTGCTCCCACACGATTGTCTTTTCCCTTGCCTGCACAGAAAATGCGGATAGTGTCAGAAGTAGGGTTATTAGGATTGTTTTCATGTTAAAATTGTATTTGAAATATTTTTATAAAGAAGAGATAAATTTGGGTTAAAATAGTTCATAAACATACAAAATAAATGTGTATATTATAGAATTATTACAACTTATGGTATACTCTTTTTTAGAAGAGTATCACCCTTCTTATGTGAAATTTGTGTAAAAATAGACTTTTAAAATGAGTTATGCAAATAAAAACGGGAATTTTTAGTTTACGATGTTGAGTAATTGGGCGACATTTCCAATCTTAATGCTGGCTATAAGTATAAACAATGGTGCTGTGATTCTTTGCACGCCTTCTGTTTTCGCGCATGATTTCTATGTCTTGTGCTGTCATATTTTCAGTAACAAGAATGCCTGGAGGAGTAAGATTGCCAAAGCGTGTTTCGAAGAAATCGCATCCTGCTTCACTATTTGAACACTTAAATGAACGATAGGCAGTACCGTTTGATGATACGCCATCTCTTATAGGTAAAACTTTACCCTCCAGACATTTAGGACAAAGATATGAACCTATTTCAAGATGTATGAGAAATTCGCTTATGAAACATGATGGTCGGTTCTTGTCGTATAGAATGTACATCTTTTTTTTGGCGCGTGTTAAGGCTACATAGAAGAGGCGACGCTCCTCCGCAAATGGGTATTTCTCGCTGTCGCTCAGCACAAAAGTAAGGATTGGATCGTCCTCTATTAGAGACGGGAATCCATAGGCTCCCTGGTTGCAGTTGATAAGGATGACATGGTCGGCTTCAAGGCCTTTTGCTGAGTGGACCGATAAAAAGAAAATATCGCGTCCTGCAATATTTACTTTTAATCGATTTGTGCTATAGTCAATCTTGCCTTTATACCCCACAGACATTACGTCATAATTATATCTGCCCATGAGAAGTATGCTTTCGTCTTTAGGTAATGAGCATACTATTTCCTCGACTTTTTTCAGAACAGAGTCATTTTCGGACTCGCACATCACGAAATTGAGGTATGTTTTCTTCTGGTCATTGGCTGGAGTTTTTATAGTTTTCTCTTTTTGAGCAGGATTCTTCATTACAAAGGCTGACGATCTGTCTATGAGAGGTTGGTGGAAACGGTATGTTGTTTCAATCTTGCATATTTCTGTATATCCAAAATATTTCTCAAAGTCATAGAATAGGGACATGTCGCTACCGGCAAAACGGAAAATGCTTTGCCAGTCGTCACCTACACAATAGAGTTTGGTTCTTGGCCTATCTGAACGTAAGGCCTGAAGTAGTTTGTATCTGTCAATTGAAATGTCTTGGAACTCGTCTACAAGGATATAGTCATAATGTTTCCATAAGCCCTCGCGACATATTTGTGTGGCCTGAACGATGGCATCGGTAAAGTCGATTTCGTAATTCTTCTCCAACTCTGCCTGGTAAGCTTCATTGAATGGTTTCACGATTTCCGTTAGGATATATTTGTTGCGGCGTTCGTTGGCAGACAGGATACGAGAATCGTCGTTTAGCGGTTCTAACAGGCCGTCAATAGTTTTCTCATTTGCCTTCATAAGTGTCACAAAAGACTGCAGTAAGGTGAAAACGGTCTTCTCCAACTGGCGATTACGCATAACCATCAGGTCGTAGAGCTCCTTATCGGTACGTGGCTGGAACGGAACGCCGTATTGGTTCAGTTGGTCAATAAGCTTTTGTTCAACGGTTCCATTATGAAAGTCCGCACTTGTGGTCTCTATGAGAATTGTGTTGTTTGCCATGTGAGTCTGACGTTTCCATTTTATGCCGTCAAGATATTTTTGATTGGCAGTTTTCCAGCCTCCCTTTGTTCCCTCGCCAAACCAACGAGGTGTCATGCCGTTTTCGTCGATGGCAAAATGTTCGAGGTATATGCTTTCCCACTGATTGTTTTTGTTTTTGTAATAAATGGTGAAGTCTGGTTTATACTGTCTGCGCTCTGGGGTTCTCGTATTTATAGGGTAGTCATGCTCGTATCGGAATAGGAGTCCTAAGCGTGTGAGAATAGAACAAAGGCGCTTTTCCTCTTCGCTTCGTGTGAAAATGACTTTACCATCGGCATCGGTAAACAAGGCCTGGATGCCATATTTCTTTCTGTCTTCAAAGTAGGCAAATGCGTCAATATAGTCATGCTCTAACTTCATGAGCGATTGCAGGTTAATGACGTAATTGTCTACGGCATTAAGGAAATCATCATTTTTCATGATGAGGTTTCTGAATACGTTGAGCGGTACATCGGCATCACATATTGAAGGGGCTTGTCCCGTGACTTCGGATATAATGCGGTAGGCAAGACTGTGGAATGTGCCACTTGTTATGCCTGATATTTGCATTCGTTCAGAGAGTTCGTTGGCGGCCTTCTTTGTATATGTGAGTAGAAGAATATTGGACGGAATAATATTTTGCTTCTCAACAAGATATTTCGCTTTACTGACTATTGTGGACGTCTTACCGCTTCCTGCACTTGCAATTACTAGACAGTTATCCTCAAGTTTTACGATAGAGTCTCTCTGCTGTGGGTCGAGTGGGTATGTTCCTAATACATGATCAAAATATAGTTTGTTTGTCTCTAATTCTGACTCTACAAATTGCTTATTGTGCTCTTCTCGTTTTGATTCTAGGTAGTGAAATGCAGATGGCAGTTCTATGGTGTCTTGGTCTGTCACATATTTTGCGTATTGTGGTAATACTAGTTGTATTTTTTCTTTTATTTCATTATATGATTTAAGAATGTTTTCTAGCTCTGAATATGCGAAATAGTGTGTAGGGCGCATCAAAGAACGATATTCGTTCATTATGCTGCCCGCAGGTTCCGTCAGATCTTTTATAGCGTTGTAAATTTTGTTGTTTTCTTCTCGTTTGGCATCTATGTCATCCACTATTGATAGGAATGATGTTATATCTGTATTTTGAAATGTTTGTTCATTATAATATTTGTTTTTCTTTATACTCTTTATGCTAATTATCAGAGAGTCGTATTTATTAAGAATATTGTCGGTCTCATCTTTGCTAACTAACTGTAATGGAGATAATAGTACCTCGAATTCTTCTTTTGCTATGCTTGTTTGTGCTAATATAGTCTCTACTTTTTTTCTTAAAGCTTTTTTTCCTAATTTAATTTTGACAAAAAGCGCTATGAAAAATGTGGTAATTATGCCGATAAATGCACTTATATTTACTATTGTAATTTGACTTATTATGAATATGTTTGTTAAATTATACATTAACGTGTGATTTTGAGGTAAGTTTGATGTGAGAATTATAAAATTGGAGACTTTTTAATGATAACTATTCGGGTTTTTCTTAGAAAGGAGAGAATAACTATAGTGTTTAGTTGGTCTATTTTTCTACAAATATGAACCAGATAGTACGTATGAATATTTTTATTTGTTCCTTATGACAATCATGTAATTATTGCCAATTTTTGACTTTGCTATAACATAATATGTATAATTATATTATTTTTTTGATTATGATTTGTATGTAACTATATATAGTTTTT
>JAILIJ010000231.1 GCA_024695315.1 Bacteroidaceae bacterium | reverse complement strand
AGCAAAATCAGAATTCAAATTCAATCCAAAAGATGTACCAAGAGCGTTACGAACTTTTGCATTATTTACATTCTTTGCATTAACATAAGCTCTATAAGCATTAACGTAGAAGTAATTCTTACCACGATAGAATATATTATTCTTAACATAGTAACATCCAGTAGCCTGTCCTGTGCCATCTTTAGCACCAACCATAATATTATCGAAAGTACCAACAAGACCTATTCCGTCAGAGTTAACGAAAGATACAGGTTCAGTAACAACATCCACACTTATTCCTTCTACAGAGAATTCTGTAACATCAGCATAAATATCCTTCTTCTTAAATATTGAAGGAGTTCCTGCTGGAACTATCGCATAGTCAGTAATATCAAGGTCACTCATATCTGTATTAAAATTACCGATAGTATAGTAATCTATAACATCTGTTGACTCATACGTGAAAGGCAAGCAAAGAGTACCGTAGTTATTAGAAACATTATAGCGAGTATAAGATGCTTTAGCTGCTGTAAATGGATACACGATAGTAATTGGTTTACCGTCGGTAATTACGAAACTCTCACATGAATAACCATAAACTACATTTTCGTTACTGTTATTCAAAGTAATATCCTGCTCCTCCGCTGCGAATAAAAGAACATTCTCAGAGTTTGGATCATCCACACTAACATCAATAACATTCTCAATATTTGCGTCTGTAAAATCAAGACTTACAGTTTCTATATCAGTATTATCATTCAAATATTTCTCAATATAGTCATGTATGAAGTCCTCATCATCAACAGACCAGCTACCTGTGAATTTAAGTACTTTACCATCTGAAAGTATCTCTATACCTGTTGGATTATCAAGGTCACGATACAGGTTGTTATATGTGAGCCTAAAATTATCAATATACACATTAGCATTTCTAGGTTTTGGCATAATAACACCTAATTCTATATTTGAACTAGAACTTGTAACAACAAACTCACCAGTAGAAATTGTTGTTGCAACATCTTTATTAATAGTTCCTATTGAATTAGATACTATAGTTTCATCTGTATCTACATTTTTTGCATAAAGTTTAATTCCACTTATCTTTGCATTCGCAGACTTACCTTCAACGTAAACATCAGCAGAAAGAGTGTATTTACCAGCCGTAAGTGTTATAATATTCTGACTTATTGAAGATGCTTTAGAATTTGTAGGAGCATACATTATACCTCCAAGCATTACATCACCAGATTTAGCATACCTATCATCAGCAAATGTAAAATTGGATATATTCCAATTTTTTCCCATTTCAGGTATAGAAGAATATTGACAAACAGGGTCAGCAAGTTGGAAGCTAATATCTACAGGATTTGTAGAAGTTGTAGTAACAGCTACAATAGCAGAATCAATCTTCTCCTTCAACGCCTCCGTAGCAGCATCAATATCCTCAGCAGTAGAAGCTATATCATAATATACAGTTTCAAAGTCTGATATGTCAAGCCCAGTGATTCGTGCAGAACGAATATATGGCCAAGCTTCATTACGCTTATCTGCAGCCTCATTGATAACATCCTTATAAATCTTATATTTCTTTGGAGATAAGAACATCCATTTAACACCTCGAGGTTCGCTGTCATTTGCAGGTATAAGAGGCAAAACCTTTGTATATAAAGTCTCACCACTCCATCCTACATAAGTATCACCATACTTAGAAACACTTGAACCATAAGTAGAAGAAGCTGTAGAAACAGAATAATATCCATTTTCATCCTCAATGACATTAAAGTACTTATCATTACCTCCATCAGTATATAAACCTATGCCAAATTCTTCATCATTATTAATATAAAGATAACCGGAACTTTTTTCAGATTCTCCATCTTTCATTACAGACAAAGACTGATAGAAAGTATATGTTCCATCATGTTCCTCACTCAAAGTCCACTTCACACCATCATTAGAAAGAGTACCCTGTGTACCATGGTTATTACCTCCAGCCAAGAACTTACCTGCATCCATATTATATAGGTAATACTTACCACCCATATCGATCTTGAAATTATCAAGTTTATAAGGATTATCAGCAGTAACCTGAATTAAGAGATCCTCACCATCATTCAATTCTGCCACAATAGACAGAGTGAGAGCGTTATCCATACCTGTACCAATAACAGTATTTGTAAATGTTGTACTACCTGTAATTGCATTAATAATAACTTCATCGCCCTCTTCAGCTGCAACTTGACAAGAAATACTATATGCACCAGCAGGCAAGTCTTCAAGAGAGTTTTCTGTAGTTATTGTACCACCGTTCTCATCAGCCATAATGAACATATAACTACCATCATACTGTTCTTTCTCTTCTGTAGTCATCTCACGAACAGCATAATTATTTTCAACATCAGTAATAATCCATCCATTATAACTATTGTCCTCGAACGAAGGATTCATAATAGCTCCAGAAAGGTCAACATCTTCACTATTCAAATCACAAACGTAATACAATTTAACATCATCGACAGCCAACCAATCATGATCAATGGCCTCTACACGCTTGAAACCAATTTCCAGTTGTCCATCTTTAACCTTACCAACAACATAATTGCCTTCGTAAGCGCCATCATCAAATGCAGTGCGAGCTTCTCCTAAATTAAACGGAACCTTTGTAGAACTTCCTTCTTTTGCTGTACCAGTAAAGCTACTGCCGTGTCCACCAGCCTCAATCAAAGCAAGTGCATCATCATCATAAATAGACTTCACAGAAGAATAATACTTACCGGCGAATAAATATGCTCTAGTCTGATCAGGATCATCATAAGTAAATGTTGAAGTAGCATTACGAGTTCCATCAGAATCAAGTCCAGCTCCATCACGATAGAATGCTTGTGATACAACCTTATACCATCCATCAGGAAGACCTGTAACAGTTTGACTTACCGTATATGTTTCCCAATTTTCGTATTTTGAATTAGCAGCATTGTAGAACACACCAGCTACATCATCACCATACTCAAAGAACTTAGAGCTATTTGAATTATCCCATCCATAAGCATTATTCAATTTACCAGAAGCATCCTCTGACATATCTCTATTGACGACCTGACAAGATATATCAGCTCCCTCAGCTCTACCAAAACGCATAAGCGTAAAATTATCAAGTTGTACAGAATAATCAGAACCTGTAGCATCTGCATCATAACGGAAACCTAAAGTTATCTTGCTAGCAGTTGGAAGAATAAAAGTAAGAGTACGATTTACTCTTCCATTACTTTTAGTTTCATCAAACACATAAAGCTTCTGTTCTCTATCTCCAACCTTGACAAATAAAGTACCAACACGATTATAGCACAAAACATCTGTACTCAACATATAAGCACCAGCAGGAAGAGACTTTGTTGTCTCTTGAGAAATACTTCCAGAATACGTAAATTTCATATAATTATCACCAGTATTTCTACCAGCCTGAGGGCTATTGGCAAAATAACCAGAGATATTATCAGACTTACCTATGAATGCACCATAATCAAAATCTGTGTTATTCCAGTAATCCAAAACTTTGTATGTTGTCAATTTTCCATCTTCTGTTGGGAAAGGATGTTCTGTTATCTCTTCAAACTTTGGGTTCCTTATATAATCCGTAAAGTCTATTGTTTCACCATAGTAAGTTAAAGTGAAATTAGTAAACCAAACATTGCAATCACCTTTAGTCTCAGAATTTGCCACACCAAGAGTTAAAGTACCATCAGTAACATACGCCTCAATCTTTGAAACATACTCTCCATTTGCAAATGCAGATATAACAGAATTATCATTAAGATTATTATCACTACTCAAAGCCTCTGTATTACCTCCAGCAAAAAGAATAGCACTATGATCAGAATTTTCATTCTGCACACCTTGAACAGTAACAACATATCGGCCATCAGGAAGACCCTTAATAACCTGATAAAAATTCAAATTTGCTCCTGTATACTTCAAGCAGAAAGGTCCATTATCTGATTGTTGAACAGAAGTACAAGAATTTATATCATTCCAATTCACGCGTCGCTTGTCATTAGGATTAAGGCAACGATCCTTAATCATAAACGAAGCATCCATAGGATTCTGAATAGAAGCATAAGATAGAGTCTCAAGACGATCTTTCTTAGAAACAAATTTCCATTTCTTATAATTTGTTACAGTTGAGTTACCCCAGTCAAAGCTTAAAGACGTACTACCAGCATTAGCAGCAATCATTGTATTATTTGCATTCTTACTTGCTATAGAATAATACCCATCCTCATCTGTAGAATTAACTATAAGAACACCATTTTCCTTTTGGTCTCCTATAACTGTACCATTGAAATAGCTATACCCCATATTCCAAGATGCATGAATCTTTGAATTCATTGTATAAGCATACTCACCAGTTGTGTTAGCTACAGTAAAGTCAACACCTGCAGTACTTAGTATAGCATTTGGGCCTTGTGCATCTATATACTGTCCAGTTCCTTTATTCAATAAATAGAATACGTTAGTATCTCCGAAATCAGAAGAACAAACTTTGATATTCTCTATTGACGCATATACTTTATTAACACTTGCATCATCGACATAAACATAAATCATCATCACACCATCATCTTCTACAACCACATTAGTCAAAGTAACAGTATTAGGTGTAGTAAGAGCAGCAAATCCATCCTGTGTATAAGTCTTCACGGATTTACCTTTAGCTGTTGTTGTAGTACCACGTGCTATAACATGAGCATAACCTTTAGAAGAAGATACACTTGAAGATGAAGTTATAGCAGCAACATTCAGAGTAACCTCATACTCTCCAGAAGCAAGTCCACTGATAGTAACAGGAAGCCACTTACCCTTTCCTGTAGTCGCCTGTCCAACAAGCCATGTATTATCAATCTTATATGTTGATATTTCAGCATCGTCACGTACAACCACAGCCTCATTATCCAACATATTTTGAATAGTTGAAGTAGGATAAACTGTATTGTATTGCTCATCAGAAATCAACTGCCAATAATAAGAATTTCCCATCAGCTTAACAACAGTAGATTGTTTTGTTGCATAGACAGTATTTGACTGACAAGTTATTACTTGATAGTAAAGGTTTTTCTTTTTTGTAGTATAATCTGTTGCAATTAAAGACTGACTAATCGTATACAGATTTTCCGACTTATCAAATCCCTCAGTAAAAGTAAAATATGTTAAATCCTTCTCGGAATCGTAATCTGATGTTCCTAATACGCCATCACTAGTTCCATTCGAATAATCAGTAAGTGTTTGGAACTGATAATAAGGCGTATACCAATTATAGTGATGAACACCTTTGATAGAAAAAACATCGTCAGATTTCTGACTTAAGGTCATAAGAGTATAACCATTCATATCTGGTGCACAACGAGTGTACGTCACAGACTTGTCATCTCCCCATTGATAGTTCTGTCCTATATACAGAAAAAGCTCTGGAGAGCCAACGCTATTGATATAAAAATCCCCCGAGCTGGCCTTCTCAGGAGTCCATGTCACCGTTTGCGCATGTGCATTACCAATGCCTAATGCCAAACCTAAGACAAACGTTAGGTTTTGAAAAAAACTTGTTCTCATATACTTTTTTCTTTTTGATAATCTAAAAAAA
>JAILIJ010000223.1 GCA_024695315.1 Bacteroidaceae bacterium | reverse complement strand
GTTCTATTTTAAGCGGTATTGATAGAGGTGTCAACGAATCGTATCTCTATACAGTTTGTCATTTTTTTATACGTCTAATCTAATAATGCACGCTTGGCTAAAAGTCGCGACAAACTTAAAGTCGCTTTTGAACATGTCGATAGTTTGGTCATCAAGCCATGCCACGTTAAATACGTTGATCTTGTAATCACTGACAAACGGCTTCAATCGCTCTGGAATCTCAAAACATCCGCACAGATTTGTCGGTGCCGTCCATTTGCTCTTTGTCCCAAAATAGAGTACAAGCGTGACAACCGGATAGCATTTTATAACTCCACTGTCTACAAGTTCCTGTTTATAGGACGCACCGTCGTAACTGATGACACGCAGTGGCATTCTATAATCCTGTTTAGACTGATTTTCCAACCCCATCAATGAAATACGTATTTCCCCGTTTTTCCATATTTTAGAATCATCGCGTTCTTGTTCGTGGATATTGCCGTCAGCCTTGATCATGGTGTCCTTGGTAGCATCCTCAAGTTCCTTTTCCTGTATTAGACGCTCACCATTAAATAACAAGACATTTACGATGTCTGCAAATACATCGTTCCAGTCTTCAAGCTGTTTTTCTGTAATGTCTTTTTCCATATTACAATTTTTTGCCTCCTACATATAAATAATAGGGAAGGCATCAAAAGAGGACGTGTTTTTAGAAAAATTATGGAAAAAATGATGAAATTCTTTAAATAAATACATTCTCTTTGTAGATCAAAAACCCATGATTTTCTTGAGCCACATTTTTAAATGTCAAAGAACAAACTCCACACCTGCTTTCATAGAAGCAGAAGAAGCGTGTTATAAAATCATTCATCTTGTTATACAAAAGATATGGATTTATAAATAATGAGAAAACTATTTTAATCCTGTAAACAGCAAATCCACCTTTGCAGGAATTTCATCCAGAATCTCAACATTCTTTGCAGTTATTTTTGTTTTTCCAACTTTTAACAGGGATAACTTTTTCAGTTCTTTTAGAAAAGATAAATCTGCAATCGGAGCTGATTCAAGAATAATAAGTTTCTCTAAATTTTTCAATTTTGCTAATCGGTACCCAAGCCGCTCGCTTACCACGGAACTAGTTAAGTACGTGGCACGCTCCTAAGCCTGCAAAAATGCAAAGATAAGTTTCTGCCCTACCACTGACTTCGATCCTGCACATAGAGTTTATATAGTCTAGTCGTATCATCAAACAATATAGTTGGACCTTCCGTTATATTCTTACCTTCATTTGTTACATAATCTGTTAATATACAATTATTTTTTTCTACAAACTCAATTTTCCATCCATAATATTTTTGTGTTTCAATTACTCCATTAAAAATTACTTCTTTTGAATTTGATATTACGTTCTTATCAAAAATCAGATGCTTATATGTACTATCTCCAGTCTTTTCATATAGAATAGCTTTATATACACAATCTTTTGCTTGGTTAGAAGGAATATACGAGAACAACAATCTTTTACCACCCATATGGTATTCTTTTGTTATAAACTCCTTATTTTCAAAAAACAAAGCAATTTCCTTTATATCATTTGCTTTTACAGTCAAAGTTAATAAACAAAAAAGCATTACAAAAATAAATCTTTGTTTTTTCATCTCTATCTCCCATTTTGTAGCATTTTTTTAGGTGCATGAGTCATTTTCAAAGCAAATCGTTTTAGATAATAAATGGTTTTATCTAAAAATCTCTCACCTATATTTGAAGGATCATCTTTTCCTGTTCCGAGCAACAACCAAGGAATAACGTCTTTTACAGCATGTGTAAGTTTATTATTACCGTAATTATATGTACCTCTAGCCTTTGGATCTGTGACTAATTCATTACTTTTCCTCTTTTTAACCAACTCTTTATTAAAAAATAAATAATTCTTCCTGAGTTTCATCCTTTTTCGTAAAAGTCAAATACAGGCAAACCTATGGAAAAAACTTAGCTTTACAAACCACTAAGATAATAAATAAGAGTAGCGATGTTAACAAGTCTCTCCTTACTAGGAGAGCAGACTCTCCTAGCGCCGTTAAGGTTCTTAACCTAGGCACGTTTAAGTTTCTTAACCGAAAACCCTTCGTTAAGTTTCTTAACCAAAATGCTCGCTACTCTATTCCGTATCTTCTCATGAAAATGCAACCTTAATACTCACTTGTCGACATATTATCACCTCGGGATGTGACAACATATCGAAAAACTCATACTAAAGTTTACATGAAACTCATGCTTCCGTACTCATATAAAAAAGGCGGTGCATTTTAATCATGCCCGCCGTAGTATGTAATTTTATAAGTGCTATACAGTCTGTCTAGTTAAGGACAGGAGCCTTCTCTAACATTTTCTGGACTTCCTCTACGGAAATCTTTAGAAGGTCTGCTATCTGCTCAACTGTCAGCAATTTTGCATCAAGCATTTTTTTGATAAGTTCAGTCTGACCATCCGCACGACCTTGAGACAGTCCTTTGCTCAAGCCCTCATCATAGATATCTGAAAATATACCGCCCATAACAACACCTCCTCTTCTACTTTTTCCTTGCCTTTTATTATTATATCTGCTCTCAAACCGCCTGTCACCAGAACTATGATGACGTATTTTTAATGAAATTATGAATAAAAGATGATAATAGGAGCCACTTGCTCAGAAAACTACACTTTTTAAGTGAAAAGTCATCAAGAAAAATGTACAATCCTCCAAAAAGAGTATACTATAATCTATGGAGGCAGAATCATGCTGACTACACAAATGGCAGCAAAAATATCTACCGTTCTCTCTAAAATGGGCTGTACAGAAAGCTATCTTTTCGGTTCCCATGTTACAGGGAACGCTGATGAATACTCCGATATCGATATAGGAATTAAAGGCCTGCTCCCTCAGAAGTTTTTTGCAACACACTCCATGCTTGAAAATGCAACAGGCAAGTCTGTGGATTTAGTTGATTTTGATGAAAAACCGCAGTTTTTTGAACTTCTACAAAAACTTGGAGAATTGCAAAAAATTGGATAATTCCATAACACCTAAAATCGAATACGAAATCTCTCAAATTGATGACCTTGTTGATAAGTCACAAGTACTTCTCTCTTTATGTAAAAACAAAGATCCTGATTTTATAGAAATTACGGCCATTGGTGGAATTCTACATTCATTCTATAATGGACTAGAAAACATTTTTGTTCTGATTGAAAAGACATTGAATATTGTATAAAACAGTTCAACTCCGAGTTGACGATAAGAATTTAACGTTGCAAAAGCAAATTCCAATTCATA
>JAILIJ010000203.1 GCA_024695315.1 Bacteroidaceae bacterium | reverse complement strand
TTAAGTCCTATATTAATCTTAGCATTTGGATATATAATCATAGTAAATAATAATTTAGTTAGAATTTAGCAAAAAGTTCAAAAAATGATATATTGTAATTTCTTAATACCAGTATCGTCATCTTTAATAATCAAGTAAATTATCAACTGACATACTATACAAAGTATCAATACATTCTACAAAATCATTTATATGAAACAAATGCAAGCATCTAAAGTAAAACTTTCAAATATCAGAGCATAAATTTGGTTTCCATTCACTTAATAAAAATATAAGCGAAATACTGATTAGAAATCTAACTTATAGTTATTAGGCCAAAAATGCTCTCCAACAAGTATTTAATGCAAAGATAATACAAGTTAGCTAAAAAAGAAGAAACTGGAAGGATTTTTTTATAAAAAAAACTGGGAGGATACTAAGCTCTCTTGCTTAGTACCCTCCTCTTTCTAATTGATAAAGTGAGTAAATGTATTATCATCCAATCTAAACATAATCAGTTACTCTCGTAACCAAATATATCCTTTTTAAAAACTGTTTTTAGAAATAAACATCATCCTATTCTCACGAACAAAAATCTGTTAAACTACAAAACTGTATACCAAATTCATTCAATCTTACTTGTATCAATTATTTATTTCATCAATTTTACTTATCAATAAAGCATAATCATCAATTCTTACATATATTCTCAATTAAACCAATAAATCATCATTTTCATTTCTGAGGAAAAATCCTTGTCACCTTTATGACTTTAGAACGGCATACCAGCATCATTTGGTGCCATATCAATTGTCAATCCATCGAATGGATCATTTCCTCCAGAATTATCTCCTCCACCATTCTCATTACCATTTGAATTAGAAGGCAAAATAGTATCAACCGCATCGATAAACTGATTTTGCTCTCCATCTTCAATATTTGAGAATCTAGCAAATTCGCCTCTAAATCGGAGTTTAACATCCCCCACAGCACCATTACGATGCTTTGCTATAATGATTTCAGCTATACCCTTCAGATCATTTCCATACTTATCCTTAGGTATCTTATAATATTCAGGACGATGTATAAAACAAACCATATCGGCATCTTGCTCGATGGCTCCAGACTCACGCAAGTCAGAGAGCTGTGGTCGCTTACTATCAGGATCGGCAGGGTCTGTTCCTACTCGATTTTCGACACTACGATTCAACTGTGAAAGAGCGATAATAGGAATATTCAATTCCTTAGCAAGTCCCTTCAAGGAACGCGAGATTGTACTAACCTCTTCCTGACGAGAATTATATGACATTCCGCTTGCATTCATCAACTGCAAATAGTCGATAATGATAATCTTAACTCCATAATCTCTTACAAGACGTCTTGCCTTTGTTCTTAATTCAAACACCGACAAAGAAGGAGTATCATCAACATAAAGTGGTGCGTCAAAAAGATCCTTAATCTTATAGTCCAACTGCGACCATTCAAAGTCTGCTAACTGTCCACTCTTAATCTTCTCACCGGCAATCTCACACACATTAACGATTAGACGGTTTACCAACTGGACGTTTGACATTTCAAGCGAAAACATCGCTACAGGTACCTTATTATCTACAGCCATGTTCTTACACATAGAAAGCACAAAAGCCGTTTTACCCATTGCAGGTCTGGCAGCAATAATGACCAAGTCAGAATTTTGCCAACCACTTGTCATTTTATCCAATTTTGTGAAACCACTTGACAATCCACTAAGACCATCCTTTCTAGCCGCCGCTTTTTGAAGCATTTCATAGGCTTCATTAATCACAGGATTAATCTGTGTGAAGTCCTTCTTCATATTGGACTTTGAAAGTTCGAACAGCCTACCCTCAGCAGCTTGCATGAGTTGAGCTATATCTTCCCCATCATCAAAAGCCCTTTTTTGAATCTCACTCGTATAAGATATGAGCTGACGCGCTAAAGCTTTTTCTGCAATAATATGAGCATGATATTCTATATGAGCAGAACTAAGCACCTTACCACTTAATTCAGTTACATAAAATGGCCCACCTGCTTCTTCAAGCTTACCCACCTTACGGAGTTCATCCGTGACTGTGAGGATATCAACAGGTTTATTTTCAGCAGCTAAAGTAGTAATAGCCCTAAAAATATGTTGATGTCTTGTGTCATAAAAGGATTCTGGTTTGAGGTAGTCAGAAATTTGTCCGAAAGCATCTTTTTCAATCAAACAAGCACCAATAACAGCCTCCTCCATGTCTAAAGCTTGTGGTTGTAAATGACCAAGTTCACTCACCTTAGCAACATTATCATCAGCACTAGTTCTTCGTCTTGGTGTCTTTTTTATGTCTGGCATACTTCATTCTCTCCTTTATCTTCAATTATTATACGTTTCAATTTCAATTCTGATGCAAATGTATAAACTTTTTTCAATTCTGCAATCAAATACCTACCAAAAGATATCAACACTAAGGTTTACAAACTGTTAACAAATATATTGATAACTGTTGATAAATATGTTAATAACTAAGCAACAGCTTTTTTATCTTTTTGAATTTCAATTTAATTAAAGTTATTAACATCTACATTAAAAAAAATGTAAATTATTTACTTTTTTAAAAAAAACAAATAAAAAAGACTCATTTTAAATTACAAAAAAGAGTCTTTTTTAATTTATTAAAAATTATATTATATCAACAAATCACAAACTAATTGCTGTTTCCAATGCTAATTTCATCATTGTCCTGAAAGAATTCTGACGTTCTTCAGCAGTCAACAAAGCCTTTGTAACAAAAGAATCCGAAATAGTCAAAAGACAGGCAGCTCTTTTTCCCAATACATTAGCATTATGGAAAAGACCGAAACTTTCCATCTCAACGCATTCTGTATTTGTACGCTTACTTAAAGGCTCCCATCCACCAAGCTCAGGACTTGTGTAGAAAGCATCAGACGAATGCACTCTGCAAAGCTTACATTCAACTCCTATTTCTTTTGCCTTATTAATAATAGCAGAATTTAGTTCTGCACTTGGAGTCATAATCTTATCTTTACATCCACTCAAACATTCTGCATAAGTAGAATCGCTATATGCTGAGTCTGCCAAACAAACATCAAGCACATTCAATCTTGCAGTATAACTACCCGCAGAACCTATACGAATAATATTCTCAACTCCATATTGTGAATATAATTCATAAGAATAAATTCCAATACTTGGTATGCCCATTCCACTTGCCATAACAGATACAGGCTTGCCATTATAAAGTCCAGTAAAACCGTAAACATTACGAACAGAAGTTACAAGCTTAACATCAGTAAGGAAATTGTCTGATATAAATTTAGCTCGTAAAGGATCGCCAGGCATTAAAACTGTTTTTGCGAATGCACCTTCAGGTGCCGAGTTATGAGGTGTTGCCATAATTTTATTAAAGTTTTTATGGTATTTCTATTAATAACAAATAGGTTTATACCTTATTTTATTTGTAAATTACGATATTAATTATCAATAATAGATAGGGAATTAAACCTTCGCATTACTACTAAGAATACATTATATCCCAAGAGTAAAGAGAAAACATCAACTCAAAATTAAAATCCTGCCCATTCACGTAACACAAGAGTGAGAAATTCTGTATTACCTATAATATACCTACGCCACATACGACGCGGTTCTTTTAGTAAGCGATACAACCATTCAAAGCCAGCTTTCTGCAAAAACTGAGGTGCACGTTTTTGTGTTCCTGCAAAAAACTCAAAAACAGCTCCAATAGTACCTACATGACAATGAATGTGCAGTCTATCCCAATTCGAGTATGTCCATTTCTCTTGCTTTGGCGCTGTCATTCCAATCCACAATAAATCTGGATCACATATATTTATGGCAGCACACATAGACATCGTATCATCAACA
>JAILIJ010000197.1 GCA_024695315.1 Bacteroidaceae bacterium | reverse complement strand
TATTCCGAGAAAGATACGTTATATTTGCATGCAGATACGTTGAAAATGGTTTCGTATAATATGGACACAGATTCAGCCTATCGAGATTTATTTGCTTATCATAAGGTAAGAATGTATCGTGTGGACGTTCAGGCCGTCTGTGATTCTATGGTGTCTCATGAGTTAGACTCCTGTACTTATATGTATGGTCAGCCAATTTTATGGAACGAAGGACAACAAGTCTTTGGCGAGGAAATTAGAATCTATAATAATGATAGTACAATAGATAAGATTCATATAGTAAATCAGGCCACGACAATAGAAAAACTGGACTCTATTTCTTATAATCAAATTGAGTCGAAAGAAATGTTTTGCTATTTTAAAAATGGTGCTCTTGAAAGAAATGAGGCTCATAATAATGTGTCTATATGCTATTTCATCTCAGAGGATGATGGTACGCGCATAGGTATGGATTATAATGAGACATCCAAGGCCATTGTTTATATGGAGAATAAGAAGGTGTCAAAGATTTGGATGGCAGGTTCTACAGGTACTATTTATCCACCTATTGAAATACCGAAGGATAAGCGTTACTTATCGAGGTTTGCGTGGTTTGATTATATACGTCCGGCTGATAAAAATGATATCTTCGGATGGAAGGCTAAAAATAAAAATCAAATACTTAAGAAGTCGGAAACTAAAGCCGTACCTCTTCAGCATCTTGATGACATAAAATAAAAAATATCGATTATGGGAATGTTTTCAACAAGAAAGCCTAAGGGGTTTCATCATAATTATATTTATTATGATCCTCGTAAGGAGAAACTTAAGGAGATTGAAGAAAATGCTAAACGAGAGTTAGGACTTTTGCCTCCTAAAGAGTTTACTCCAGAGGACATACGAGGAAAATTTGTTGGGGCAACAACACATGTGAGACGTCGTAAAGAAAGTGGTCGTAAGCCAATCTCTTACGGTGTGTTGATTGCTGCCATTATTATATTATTAATAATTGCTTATTATCTACAAACTGGTTATCTACCTTTTTAATGGACGATATAATACATCTTTTACCGGACTCTGTTGCTAATCAAATAGCGGCGGGGGAAGTCGTGCAGCGACCATCTTCTATAATAAAGGAGATGGTCGAAAACTCTATAGACGCTGACGCAAAGAATATTCAAGTTCTCGTTGTAGATGGTGGAAAGACAAATGTGCAGATTATTGATGATGGCAAGGGTATGTCAGAGACTGATGCGCGTTTGTCTTTTGAACGCCATGCGACATCAAAAATTAAGAATGCGGCTGATTTGTTTAATTTGTCAACAATGGGCTTCAGAGGTGAGGCCTTGGCTTCTATTGCTGCTGTTGCCTATGTTGAACTTACTACCCGCAGACATGATGATGAACTGGGTACGTTTATTCAGATTGCTGGCTCCAAAATTGAGAAGCAAGAACCTGTAGCTTGTCCTGAAGGTAGTAATTTCTCCGTTAAAAATTTGTTCTATAATGTACCGGCTAGACGTAAATTCTTAAGAGGTAATCAGACGGAACTTACGAATGTGATTCAAGAGTTTGAACGCATTGTCTTGGTACATCCAGATATTTCTTTCACATTATATAATAATGGAAGCGAAATGTATCATCTTCCAGAAGCATCGTTGAAACAGAGAATCGTTGATGTGTTTGGTAAGAAATTAAAAACAGAATTATTACCAATAGCTGTAGAGACATCTTTGGTGTCAATTTCTGGATATGTTGCGAAACCAGAGGCAAGCAAGAAAAAAGGAGCACGAGAATTTTTCTTTGTGAATGGTAGATATATGCGCCATCCATATTTCCATAGTGCTGTGATGAGAGCCTTTGATGGTTTGATTCCTGCCGGTGAACATGTGTCGTATTTTATCTATTTTTCTGTGGACCCATCATCGATAGATGTAAATGTTCATCCAACAAAGACGGAGATTAAGTTCGATAATGAACAGCCTATTTGGCAAGTCTTGTCTGCTACAATAAAGGAAACGTTAGGAAAGTTCTGTAATGTGCCGATGATAGATTTTGATGTTGAAGGAAAACCAGATATACCGGTGTTTAGTGCTTCAAGTGCAAATCAAAATGTTTTTTCTCAGCCCAAACAAACAGTTTCGTCATATAATCCTTTCAAGGAAAATAAAGAGAGGGATTTGACGTCATCATCTTCAAGAAACTGGGAGTCTTTGTTTAGTGGTGTTGGACAAGATGAAGACCCATTTGATGATTTAGAACCTTCTTCAATGAATTCTAATATAGATGATGAAAATGAGTCCTTGGATGATTGGGATCTTGACCTTGTTCCGTCTGGCGGTAATAATGATACTGGTGAATTGTCACAATCGGTCGGTAATAGTTCGGAGTTAAACTCAATGTTTGATCCTTCTTTGCCAAAATTTCAGTTCAGGGGAAAATATATTGTTTTCCCTTCCAATGATGGATTGATGATTTTGGATCAGCATCGTGCTCATATAAAGATTTTATATGAACAGAACATAAAGAGTTTGGTTTTACATAATAGACCGACTCAAAAGGTTCTCTTCCCGGAAATCGTTCAATTTACAGTTGCTGAAGGAAGTTTTGTAGAGTCTATGATGGCAGATTTTACTGCACTTGGATTTGAATTAACAAATCTTGGAGGAGCATCTTATTCTGTAAGTGGTGTGCCATCGGGAATTGAAGGCGTAAATGTAGATCGACTTCTTCATGATATGGTTCAATCTGCGATAGAAAAAACAGGTGATGCTATAGAGACTGCTCGTGAATCATTAGCGTTTATTATGGCTAAGGCGTCGGCGATTGTTTATGGACAGGTGTTGTCGGCTTCAGAAATGACTCAAATAGTAACTGATTTGTTTGCCTTGCCTACGCCTGCGAGAACTCCAGACGGAAAAATGATATATACTTTAATAGATGATAAAAGTATAGAAAAAGGGTTTTAATTCTCATTACTAATGTGTCAAATGAAAAAAATATTGATTAAATAGCATTTTTTTTACATTTTTTTTGCTGT
>JAILIJ010000162.1 GCA_024695315.1 Bacteroidaceae bacterium | reverse complement strand
GAGGAACATATTAGTATTACATAAAGTAAAAAAATATACCTTTGCATTCATGAGTGACCTAACGCAAGTATTAAGTATTACCGGCTCCGACAATATGGGGCTTTCCGGCATCCAAGCTGATACTCGAACAATATCAGACCTTGGCGGCTACCCTCTTACTGCGGTAACAGCCGTAACAATACAAGACAGCAAAGGGATTAAGGAAATCCTTGATCTGCCACAGGATATGGTTATAGGGCAAATTAAAGCTATATTCCACGAAAGTCATCCGAG
Source organism: Bacteroidaceae bacterium (assembly GCA_024695315.1). Taxonomy (GTDB): domain Bacteria; phylum Bacteroidota; class Bacteroidia; order Bacteroidales; family Bacteroidaceae; genus Minthosoma. Next base: position 3,102 of record JAILIJ010000162.1, on the reverse strand, counting down.
AGTGGTAAAAGTGGGTATGGTGCGCGATCCTCAGACCATAGAGGCCATACGTGAAGAAATTATCCGTTGCAGACATATTATTCTGGCTCCTGGCATTATAAACTCTTATAATGCGCGTATCCTCTCCGACCAAGCCCTTACGGCATGGAAGAAGAAACTCATTCCAGAAGCTTCTCTACTACTTATAAAATGTCAAGAAGCACAAATTTTGCTTGGTCATCCAGTAACAACAAATGACGAGATGCTACAGGCTGCAAAAGAACTAATAGACTTGGGCGCTCAAAACGTACTGTTACGTGGAGGAAATCACATCAGAGGACAACTCACGGCATTATATCATGGAGAAGGAAAAACTCAATTTTTCACATCCCAAAATACGGAAGGATGGAAAAAACATGGCGTAGGAGGCGCTCTCTCTGCTGCCATAGCAACACGAATAGCTATGGGGGATAGCATTAGCGAAGCCATAACCAACGCCCACACGTACATCCACTCACAAGTCGTATATGCCATTTCCTCATCTACAAGAAGTCAACGCATGGCGGACATATACAATCAATTCATGACACACATAGCGAGCAATTATCGTCAAGCACATGACGTAAACTTTTATGCTGACCTATTGGCCATCACCCCACGTTATCTGTCTCAGGTAACCTCTCATGTAATCGGGAAATCTCCAAAAACTATAATCGCCGAATACATCATGAAAGAGTCAATCGCTATGCTCACAACATCACGTCTGACCATAGGCGAAATATCTGACAAATTGGGATTTTCATCACAAGCCATGTTTAGCAAATTCTTCAATTCTCATCAGAAATGCTCTCCTGCAGAATTTAGAACTAAAGGAAATGGGAATTAAATAAAAAAGAATCCTCATATACCCATAAATATCACAACCGTATAAGCGTTTTCAAAATAAGTAAGAACAGCTTTTATCCATAAAGGAACAGAATCTTTTCTGTTCTTTTTTTTGTGTATATTTTTGCACCAGAAAACTTATAAACACAAGAATATGGAAAATAGAGTAACTCTCAATCGCAATCTCGCCCAAATGCTGAAGGGCGGAGTAATAATGGACGTAACAACCCCAGAACAGGCTCGTATAGCCGAAGCTGCTGGAGCTTGTGCTGTCATGGCCCTCGAACGTATTCCTGCCGACATTAGAGCTGCCGGTGGCGTTAGTCGTATGAGCGATCCAAAGATGATCAAAGGCATTCAAGAAGCTGTCAGCATACCAGTTATGGCAAAGTGTCGAATAGGACATTTCGTGGAGGCTCAAATTCTTGAAGCTATAGAAATAGATTATATTGACGAGAGCGAAGTTCTCTCACCTGCTGATGATGTCTACCATATCGACAAGCGCAAGTTTAAGGTACCTTTCGTTTGTGGAGCTAAAGATTTAGGTGAGGCACTTAGACGAATCAACGAAGGTGCTACGATGATACGTACCAAAGGCGAACCAGGAACAGGTGACGTTATCCAAGCTGTACGCCACATGCGAATGATGCAGAGTGAAATTCGACGTCTTACTTCCCTAAGTGCCGACGAACTATATGAGGCAGCCAAGCAGTTGCGCGTTCCTTATGATCTCGTATCTTATGTTCATGATAACGGACGCTTACCTGTCGTAAATTTCGCAGCAGGTGGAGTTGCAACTCCTGCCGATGCTGCCCTCATGATGCAGCTTGGTGCAGAAGGTGTTTTCGTGGGTAGCGGAATTTTCAAGAGCGGAGATCCTGTTAAACGTGCTCAAGCTATCGTTAAGGCCGTAACAAACTACAATAACCCTGAAGTACTTGCAAGTCTAAGCGAGGACCTTGGCGAAGCTATGGTGGGAATTAACGAAAGTGAGATTCAACTCTTAATGGCAGAAAGAGGAAAATGAGAATAGGAGTACTCGCATTACAGGGCGCCTTTGCCGAGCATCAACAAATGCTCGTGAGACTCCATGTTGAGAGTTTTCAGATAAGAAATCTCTCAGACTGGCAACAGCCTATGGACGGCCTCATCATTCCTGGAGGTGAAAGTACAGCCATGATGAGAATCATGCGCGATGAACAACTTCTCAATCCTATAACAGAGGCAATAAAAGGAGGTCTACCTGTGTTCGGAACTTGTGCAGGACTAATCTTGCTAAGCCAAACACATCTGGCTACTATGGATATCACAGTTCGTCGTAACGCCTATGGACGTCAGCTCGGCAGTTTCTACACAGAAAATGAAGTTGCCCATTTCGACTCACCCATACCTATGACTTTCATTCGTGCTCCATATATAGAAACTGTAGGAAAAGACGTAGAAATTCTGTCCTCTGTCGATGGACATATCGTGGCGGCAAGACAAAACAAACAACTCGTCACAGCCTTTCATCCTGAGCTAAATGACGATACACGTATTCACGAATTTTTCCTAAAGATGATTTAAAAAGACATAGAAACAAAAATGCAGGGCCACATTAGGTATGTTTTTCCTAATATGGCCCTTTTATTTTTGCGTGGAAAAATAAAGGTGCCCAGAACCTGAGCACCTGATATATTTAATTTTCTTTACCAAACCATTACGGCTTTTATCAAATTACCATCAGTCACATACTGGACGTACACAAGCTGCCTGGAAAAGTGCACCTAATGGCACTACGCCTCTGTACTGACGATCATATTTATATGGGTAATACCAAAACACATAAGATCCTTTTCTTGATACGTTATACGAACTGGAAAGCAAAGCACAATTATCCCACCATCCTTCACTATCTGAGAATAGATGATTTTGGAAATAACAGTTTGTTACTGGGATAAATATATGCGCATCAGCAAGTGTGTATGATGCCTCTGGAGTATCAGGAGCAGTAGGAAGTGAAGACTTTCCCTTATCCGAATCTATCTTTGCCTTGTAAACTACCAATCCACCTACTCCGGAACCATGATAATTATATACCCATTTTAGATAACATTGGCTCACGAGCTGGTTGAAATCCACATTTGTTGGAGTTCTCCATTTTCCTCCAAAATATGTGGCAGCCGCATCATTTTCTGCAGCAAGGGTAAGAGTGACATTATTGCTATTCTCCTCAACAAAAGAAATTGAAGAAACGTC
>JAILIJ010000129.1 GCA_024695315.1 Bacteroidaceae bacterium | reverse complement strand
AAAGCCTTTATTTGATTCCATTGAATACAAGATATAAAGATTATCCGTGCAAATATAGCAGATTTTGAGTGCAAAAACAAGTTTTTGGGCATTTTTTTGCACAAGAAGTAAAAAAAACTTCGTTTTCCTTTGTTTTCCCAGTCTTTTTACTTATCTTTTCATAACTTGTTCAATACTTGGTTTAACTTGTTCTAGACTTACGTTTACTTGTTAGAGTCTTGTGCCTAACTTGTTTGAAACTTGGTTGAACTTGTTCGAGACTTGTTATTTATTTGGATTTTTCCTCTTTTCAGTTTTGTGCAACCTCTATCTGCTACCCTGATTTATACTAAGAAATAATGAAAATAGACTCCAAAATCAATTATTTTGCACTTTAAAAGAGAAATTTGTGCAGAAATTAGCGTTTTTTTCAATAAAATAAATTATTTTTGCAACCAATAAAAAAAATTTATCAGTGCAAATAGACTGCACAATTGCAATCTAACTTTGCACCGGTAATTGATAATAAATAATTTCAGCATATGAATAAGCAACAACTTGCACACAGAATCTTCAACTCCTGCAACAAAATGCGTAATAAGATTGAAGCCAACGAGTATAAGGATTATATCCTTGGTCTTATCTTCTATAAGTTCCTTTCTGATACGGAGGTGAAGTACTTCACAGAGGTATGTGAGTGGGAAGAAGATGAGTTACCCGAACTTGTAGAGAACTATGAGGATTTGAATATGAAGAATGCCATTAAGGAGTGCCAGGAGCGCATTGGTTTCTTCATCGAATATAAGTATCTGTTCTCAACGTGGCTCAACGACACCAGTTTCAGTGTACAGACTCTTAGCGAAGCACTCAGTAATTTTGAGCGTCTGATGAGCGAGAATTATGCATCAGTTTATGACGGCATCTTTAAGACTCTTCGTGAAGGTCTCAGCAAATTGGGCGATAATCCTAGTGCGCAAACAAAAGCACTGAAGGGACTTATCAAGCTCATTAAGATCATTCCGACAGATGGATCTCAGGACTACGATGTATTGGGCTATGTGTATGAGTATCTTATTAGCAACTTCGCTGCTAATGCCGGAAAGAAAGCTGGTGAGTTTTATACTCCTCATGAGGTAGCAAAGATTATGTCTGAGATTGTGGCAGAGCACCATAAGAACAAGGAGAGTCTTGAAATCTACGACCCGACATCTGGTTCTGGTTCTCTGCTTATCACTATTGGTAAGGCTGTCAGCAAGTATATTCAGGGCAAGAACAGGGTGAAATACTATGCCCAAGAATTGAAGGAGAACACATACAACCTCACTCGTATGAACCTTGTCATGCGTGGAATCATCCCTCAAAATATAGTTACTCGTTGTGCTGACACGCTTGAAGAAGATTGGCCTATACACGAAGAAGGTTCTGAGATTGACAAGCCTCTGGCAGTGGATGCAGTGGTCAGCAACCCTCCTTATTCTCAGCATTGGGATCCAAAGGACATGGAGTATGACCCACGTTTCAAAAACTATGGTGTGGCACCTAGAACCAAGGCTGACTATGCTTTTCTGTTGCATGAACTGCACCACCTAAAGGGCGACGGCATTATGACTATTGTTATGCCTCATGGTGTGTTGTTCCGTGGCAAGGCTCCGAAGATTTACGATAAGGATGGCAATTTTCTGCCTTTGGAACTGCAAGAAGAAGGACAGGCAGAAGGTAAGATTCGTGCCAACCTCATCGAGAAGAACAACATCGATGCTATCATCGGTCTTCCTTCCAAAATCTTCTTTGGTACTGGTATTCCTACTCTCATCATGGTTCTGAAGAAGAACCGTGGCAATGAGGGTGTGCTCATCATCGATGCCAGCAAGGGCTTCGTGAAGGATGGCAAGCAGAACAAGCTACGTGCTTGTGATGTGAAGAAGATTGCTGACACATATCGTGAACGTAAGGAGATTCCTGGCTTCTCTCGTGTTGTAACTCGCGACGAGATTCGCAAGAACGAGTACAACCTTAACATTCCTCGCTATGTGGATTCAAGTGAGGCCCCTGTGAAGTACGATATTTACGCCACGATGTTTGGTGGCTTACCTAATAGTGAGATTGCTGACTTCCGTGAATATTGGGACGCATTTCCTTCTCTTCAACAGGAGTTGTTCGCACCTGAGCAAGATAAACCGTATTTCACGGTCAAGGTAGCCGACATCGTGGAAGCAATCCATAAAAATAGTGACGTAAAAGACTTCAAGGCTCGGTTCGCAACTGCTTTTGAAGACTTCAAGCCTATGCTCCACACCCGTCTTATTGACAACGTAGAGCAGTTAAAGGAAGTTGTAGAGAACGATATCATTTCTACTGACATTTTCCGCCGTTGCGAGGGTATGCCGCTTATTGACAAATATGCTGCCTATCAGATTCTTGCCGATAACTGGTCGAGCATCATGGGCGATGTGGAAATCATCCAGAGCGAGGGCTTCGGTGCTTGCAATGTGGTAGAGCCTAGGATGAAGATGGTAAAAGACAAAAACGGTGATGAACAGGAAATAGAGGACGGCTTGAAGGGACGTATCATTCCTTTCGAACTTGTACAGGAAGCACTGCAGACTGACGAGTTAGCGGCTTTGAATCAGTTGAAACAAGCGAAAGAGGAACAGGATAATATGCTCACTGAATTACTTGGCAACTTGGATATGGAAGAGCAAGACCTTTTGCTCAACGATGACAATACTGCCTATGATAAGAAGAACGTAAACGATGCGTGGAAACAGATTTTGAAAGAGATCACCATGCCAGAAACAGAACTATTGGAAGCCTACCTTAAACTATCAAAGAAATCAGATAAATTAACGTATATTGAAGATAATCCAAGTGACTTATGGGGTGAGATGACAAAAGCGAAGGATGGCACTTTTGCCAAGAAGACGGTTACTGCCATTATAACTCAACTAAAGTCAGCGTATGAGTTTGAGGAGGATTCTACCGAATATAAAGTGAAAAGTATTGTTCTCGCACTAGAAAAATCATCAGAACTCGCAAAGAAAATTAAGGAGGCAGACGGCCTGTTAGAACAGCATACTATTGAGACCATTCAAAGTCTAGATATGAAGCAAACTGCACAGTTGCTTGAATTGAAATGGATTAAGCCCATCACCACTGCTATTGAAGCATTACCTGATTCTATTATACAGACTCTTGCCGACAGTATAAAAGCACTCAGAGAGAAGTATGCTGTTACCTATAACGAAATTGAGCAGGGCATTGAAGAGTCCGAGAGTAATCTTGTAACACTCATTGACCAGCTCACAGGTGATGAGTTTGCCATCAGCGGTTTGTCTAACCTTATCAAGAAGTAAGTATGGAGCCAAAAATAAGATTAAAAGGTTTTTTTGGAGAGTGGAAAGAAAACACCATTGGTGATATTTCCACATCTTTCTCAGGTGGTACACCATCCGCTGGTGTAGCAAAATACTATGGTGGTAATATTCCTTTTATACGTTCAGGCGAAATTTCTGAAACCAAAACGCAATTATTCATCACAGAAGAAGGGCTAAACTCATCTTCTGCTAGAATGGTAGAAAAAGGAACCTTACTTTATGCTCTGTATGGTGCAACAAGTGGAGAGGTTAGCATTTCTAAAATTAATGGAGCTATAAACCAGGCAATTCTTGCAATTTATCCCAAGAAAGGTTATTCACCAGAATACATTTCCCATTATCTTAGAGCTAAGAAAGAAAATATTGTTAGTGCCTTATTGCAGGGTGGTCAAGGCAATCTTTCTGGTGCTCTTGTAAAAGGCATTAGGTTATATCTGCCAAAAACATTTGAAGAACAAAAAGCAATAGCTAATTATCTTGGTTCTTTTGATTCTCTTATTCAAACCACCTCAAAGAAGATTGAATCTCTCAAACAGGTGAAAGCTGCAAGTTTGCAATTGATGTTTCCGCAGGAAGGAGAAACCACCCCACGAGTAAGATTCAAAGGATTTGAAGGGGAATGGAAAAGTGTAATTTTGGGAGAGGTTGGTTTTATGACTGCTGGCGGGACTCCATCCACATTTAATCCTGATTTTTGGGGTGGGAGTATAAATTGGCTTCAATCTGGAGCCATACAGAATTGTATAATTTATCCATCAGCTGTTGAGAAAAAAATCACAGAAAAAGGTCTAAACCAAAGTTCTGCATACCTTATCCGAAAAGAATCCATATTAGTTGCAATAACTGGTGCTACATGTGCTAACATAGGTTTCCTAACATTCTCTTCTGCTGCGAATCAGTCTGTAGTGTCAATAGAAACGTATGAAGATTTTGATTCTATGTTTATATATCAGAATTTATTAACAGAGAGAAATCAAATTTTATCCTTTAAGGGAGGAAGCGCTCAAAGTGGAGTTACTTTAGGAAGTTTAAAGAAAGTTCATATTAAAGTTCCTAATAGTAAAGATGAGCAAAAGATTATCGGAGAGTATTTTTCGAATCTCGATTCACAAATTTCTTTCCAGACCCAGCGTTTGGAAAAGTTGAAGCAGATTAAATCTGCTTGTTTAGACAATATGTTTGTATAACCTAAAAACAATTATACTTATGCCAGTAGATGTTTCGATTCTTCCGTTCCTGAAGGAACTTGATTTTGAGAAAGCACTTGCAGACTTCCTTCCACAACATGGCTGGGAGCCTAATGTAATTATGAACCCAACAGAGGATATCCTCATCAAGAATTGGGCTTCAATTATCTATAACAACAATCGTGACATGAATCGTCTTGGTGACTTCAAACTGACCGACACTGAGATGCAGCAAATCATGACACAAGTTGACGCGCTGAAGAACCCATATGAGGTGAATCAGTTCATCAACGGTGGACAAGTGATGATCAAGCGTGACAACCCAGACGATAAGATAAATTATGGCAAAGAGGTCTATTTGACCATCTTTAATGCCCGTGAGATACGAGCAGGCCAGAGTGTCTATCAGATTGTTCGTCAGCCACGATTCCAAACAAATCATCCTCTTGGTACAACCCGTCGTGGCGACGTGATGCTGCTCATCAATGGAATGCCTGTAGTTCACATCGAACTGAAGCGAAGCGGTGTGGATGTAACTCAAGCAGTGAACCAAATCAAGAAATATGCCCATGAGGGTATCTTCTCACATGGTATCTTCTCTTTGATACAGATATTCGTAGCCATGACTCCAGAGAAGACTCTCTATTTTGCCAATCCTGGAGCATCGGAAAATTTCTCTCCAAGTTTCTACTTCCACTGGGCTGACTTCAATAACGAAGAAGTTCACGACTGGAAGCGCATAGCTGCTAACTTGCTGTCAATCCCGATGGCTCACCAGATGGTGGGCTACTACACTATAGCTGATGATAAGGACGAAATCCTGAAGGTTCTCCGCAGTTATCAGTACTTTGCAACCACCAAGATATGGGAACGGGTGCGTGAAACGAATTGGGATGACCACTATCATAAGGGTGGTTATATTTGGCATACTACAGGTTCTGGCAAAACGATGACATCTTTCAAGTCAGCCCAGCTCATTGCCAAGGCTAATGACGCGGACAAGGTGGTGTTCCTGCTTGATCGCATCGAACTGAGCACGCAGTCGGCTGACGAGTATCGTGGCTTTGCAAATGCTGATGACAACGTGCTCGACACGGATGATACAAAAAATCTGATACGAGTATTGGAAAGTGACAGTAAGGATGAGTGCCTTATTGTAACTTCTATACAGAAGATGAGTCGCATAAATGCAGCCAATAATATTCCAAAGTCAACTATTGACAATATCAACAAAAAGCGAGTTGTGTTTATTGTTGATGAATGCCATAGAAGCGTAAATGGATCTGGTAGGGATAGTGGTAGTGGTATGCTTTTGACAATTAAGAATACTTTCCCACGTGCCATTCTCTTCGGATTCACAGGAACACCGATATTCTCAGAGAATGCTCATGGTGAGATGACCACAGAGGTTATATTTGGAGATATGCTCCATAAATATACCCTTGCAAGTGGTATTCCTGATAAAAACGTACTTGGTTTTGACCTCTATCGTGAGGATACATTCCCAGAACAGGATATTCGAGAGAAAGTAGCATTGAGACAGGCAGACCCTGAAGCAGAGACGGTAGATGACATTAAAAAAGATAAGGAAAAGATGGACATCTACAACAAGTGGATGAACGACACCGATATGCTGAAGGTGGAAGATGAAGCAAAGTCGCTCTATACAACTGATTCACACCACATGGCTGTTGTTCAGAAGATTGTAGAGGAACGTCCGATGCTCAGTCATAATGGCAAGTTCCATGCTATACTGGCCACTAAGAACATTCCGGAGGCAATAGAATACTATCATTTGTTCAAGGAGCATTATCCTGAGTACAATGTTACAGCCATCTTTGATGACTCTATCGACAACAATGGTGGAGGTGAGTACAAGGAAGAGGCTATTCTTGAAATACTTGAAGACTATAATAAGAGGTTTGAAACCACTTTCCAGCAGTCAACATACGCTAAATATAAAAAAGATGTAGCAAAGCGTCTTGCACATAAGATGCCTTATCAACACCTAGAGAAAGACAAGCAGTTGGATATGCTCATTGTAGTAACCCAGATGCTTACAGGCTACGACTCAAAATGGGTGAACACACTTTATGTTGACAAACTGTTGCAGTATGTGGATGTTATTCAGGCATTCTCACGCACTAATCGTCTGTTTGGACCTGATAAACCATTCGGTATTATCAAGTACTTCACTCGTCCAAAC
>JAILIJ010000127.1 GCA_024695315.1 Bacteroidaceae bacterium | reverse complement strand
GTCGTCAGCAAGAGAAGCAAGCTTCTCTCCTGTTACCCCTCGACTTGCATGTGTTAAGCCTGTAGCTAGCGTTCATCCTGAGCCAGGATCAAACTCTTCATTGTAAATTTTATATTTTTGTATGTCTTACGACATTACTTTGCTTTGTCTGATTCGGCCAGGCTTTCCTGCTTTATTCGTTTATTTCTTTTTGACGTTTTTGCTTGCTTGACTAACCAATGTTAGTCTTGCTGCCTTGTCTTATGTTGCAGTCTGTCAAAGATCGAGTTCTTTTAGTACTTTAGGAATTGCGATTTTCTTACGTTTGATTGCGTATCGTTCGTTCCCGAAAGCGAATGCAAAGGTACGGACTTTTTCTAAACTGGCAAATTCCACAGCAAGTTTTTTTGATAAAATATGCATTTTTCTCGATTTTTGCCAAAAATCGGACAGGAGAATTCCCTTTAGGGGTATTTTTAGAAAGAAAACTAGGGCTTTTAGGGAAACTAGGACTTTCTATGAGGAACTAGGAGATTTGTAAGGTGATTTTATCTCATATAGCCTACCCTTCCTCTAAGCAAAGAGGATGAGGATTAGAAATGCTAATCATTTTGTCAGGGTCACCTCCTTCGTTTATTGTTCGATAATGGTTCGTAACACCTTCGTAATTCATCCGTGAAATTGCAAGTATAAGAAAGAAAGCGAGCATTCGTAACGTAATAGCATTATGACACGTTATATATAATAGGAACTAACTCACTCTTTATTGCCATTTCCTTAGATTTGTAAGGAGAATAAGTGTTTTGATGTTTTCCTGTTTTACGGTAGGACGGTTGTATGGCAATTCATAGTACAAATCTTAATTCTTAGCTCTTAATTTTTAAGCGGACCCGGAAGACACGGAAAGAATGGGAAGTAAGGATTCGCTTTTCGAAAAGTTCCGTTAGATCAGCGAAACATGTCTAGTCTTTTGTTTTACATGATACACAGTAGCTATCAATTGCAGACAAAAAAATAGTTTCTTAAATCAAGAGAATTGAAAATTATCGATAAACAAAACGGCAATTTGCAGGTTTAAGCACTACAAATTGCCGTTTCACATTTCGTTACTTTGTTCTCACCACTTCTCGTGAGAAATTCCTTAGACATCACTTGCAGACGGCACGCACACTAGAACCAAAGAAACGTCTGTCGCCTTCGAGAGTGCCTGAATAAAAGCTCATGTACCATGCGTAGTCGGTATTGCTATCATGGAGCGAAGACGACCAGTAGCAGGCACTCACTTCCGAATAGTTGAGCGAGCTATTATGGCGTTGACCAGCAGAAGGAAGGAAAATGTGGGAATCAGAAAGTGAATATTTGCTCGATGGGGCATCTCCATAATAAACCTTTCCCTTATCGGATGAAGATTTTGCTGCATAAACAATAAAACCAGCTATTCCAGAATCATAATAGCTTGATGTCCATACCCAGTAGGTGTTATTCACGAGTTCCTCTTGTTCAGCATGAGTTGGCATACGCCATGCTCCGCCCCAATTCTGTACGGCAGCATCGTCATCAGCATCAAGAGTGGTCTTTTTATCGACAGTTCCATATTTTGAGTCTGCACAATACTTAGTCATGGAATCACTAGATCCGTTACACCACTTGTATGTACACCAATCGAAGTAAGACTTTGTATAAGAGTTCTTTGAATTATATTTGTAGTTCATAGCATTTGAAGTATCTTCCTCACCGTATGCCTTTGTCTCACCCCATGCGTAGTACTTGCCATAATCGGTAACGCTTGTTGCACCCACGTTCATGGTAGCCCACTTCAAACCAGATGGCAAACCAAGATCAACATATGCATAACCATTCTCATAACCATCAACAGATGGAAAAACTACCGTGAATTGATAAGCCTTGCCTGCCACAAGTGACTTACTTGCAAGAGTGGCTGTATATAACTTTTTGTCAGCAGTCTTGGCTGTGAGAGTGAGATCACCTGTTGTTGTAGGTAGTACAGCAAGGTACAGAATGAGCGTCTTGTTTGATGCTGTTGTGCTAACATTATTGAGTGCAAGAGTAACCTCTGATGAGGTCGCCTTTGAAGTGACAGCACCTGTTGTCACATTCATTATGGCAGATGTTACCCACACCTTGTTGCCTGATTTGCTTGCCAGCGTAACGCTCTTCCATGTTTCAACATCAGACATAGTGAGTTTAAGCATAATGATTGAAGCAACGTGCTTGAATTTAAAGTTTACGTTACCGTCATTTGGAACGGTAGCATTAGCATACATATAGTCATACCCTGTACCTATATGGGTAAGGCTATTGTTACCTTTCTGTGTTTGGCCAGTCATATCAATAGGAACAGCCTCATAAGATGTCTCTGAAAACTTATTCTGATATGGATAGTATGCTGCATACGTGTTGCCATACGTAAGTGTCCAATCTGCGCCATCGAATGATGATGAATTGCCGTTACCGCTACCGTTTTTCAACACCTGTTTTGCATGAATGTTAGTTGTAGGAGCAACTTGGAAGACACCTATTGCCTCATCATCATCCCAAGCAAAGGAAATTGTATTTCCTTTGTTGGTAAGAGTTGTAGGAGTATCGCCATCAGCAAACGTGTATGGCTCTGCTGTAATAGTCACGTTGCCCTTAAACTTTTTACCTGCGTTTGAGAATTCTTCGTCAGAAGAACATGATGCCATCATGGCTGCTGCAATGATGGACAATAAAATTATTTTCCTCATATATCTGTTTGTTTGGAGTTAATCAATTGACTGTCGTTCACGAGCCTCAATAGGCATGTCGGGAACAGTAACATTTCCTTTAGTTGTACCATTAAATGCTTTGCTGCCAGCAGTACTTCCTGCAAGAATACCCATACGCAATCCTGCCGTGTGTTTGATAGTACATGGAGTAATGTAGTTCTTTGATTTCATATCTGTTTGTTATGTTATGCCGGCTCTACGCATACAAATATAATTCTGTTCATCACACATAGGCACAAAAAACGTGGAGCCCGAATCTGTTGCCCATTACACGCTTCTGGGCCTTCGCATTGCCTGTCTATCGAAACGAGTAACGCCGAAAGTCCCACGTAGAATGTATAATGACACACCACAGACAAAGAAGCGTAAGAATACAATAATCCCTACCCACTCGCTGAAGTATGTATATAAACATCCCAAGGGGCTTTCCCGTTGCTTTGTTTTTGATAGACTATTGAAGTTGCGAAGTTCAGAAGTATCAAAACCAAAGCGTACAGTTACGCCTTTTTATGTATATGTCTGTTTCCTCACCAACACCCAAAGGGCTTGCAGCGAGGATAACAGTTGCAAAAGTAACAAAGATTTTTGAGTGAGCAAAAAGTATTAGGAAAAATCCGCAAAAAACAAACACATTACCATAAAAAGTTATATCTTTGCATCGGCAAGAGGCCCCACCATAACCCTCCCAAAAAGGAGGGAATGCCATCTGGAACATGAGCATGTCAATTGTTCATTTATATTTTCCCGCTTGCCTTTTCATGTTTTTGTGGCTGATTGGCACAGAGTACAGACAATTTAATCGTACGACGAATAAACAACATCGAGGAGACAAAATAACGATTATGAAAATACACTTCACCATAGAATACATAACGAACTGGGGAGAGGAACTCCGCATACAGTTGTCACAGATAGTAGCAAACGGCCAAAAGACACAAATGAAAGAGTGTCAGATGGAGACGTTTGACGGTAAGACCTGGGATGTAGAAATCACATTTTCAGCAGACGAAATTTTAGGCATAAGTTATAAATATGCTCTATACCGTGACAACGTCTTAGTATGGACAGAATGGGAAGTAGCCCCACATCATATAAATTTTTCCTCCGATATAGATCACTATATAATAAACGACTATTGGCGTCCAATTCCAGACGACCTACCACTCTACTCTTCCGCCTTTACCGAAAGTATAGGCAAACATTCAGAAAGTATCGATGAAAAAATCTTTGCAGAAACCTTACAATTAAGAATATCAGAGCCAAGATTACGCAAAGATCAATATCTCGGAATATGTGGTTGCGTTCCTCAACTTGGCTATTGGGAAAGACCGATACGAATGCAAAAGATAGGTCTTCAAGAATGGGCTATCAATTTAGATGCAGAATTACTCTATACAACAATAGAATACAAATACGTCATAATAGACAAAGACAACCATATCATCCATTGGGAAGAAGGTCCAAATAGGAAGATACGATGTTCTCGCCTTTCCAAGCATCAAATGTGGATAAAAACCGATGTACGTGCCAGTTTTGACATTCCAAAATGGAAGTCAGCCGGCATAGTGCTTCCCGTATTTTCTTTAAGAACAAACAAGAGTTACGGCATCGGAGACTTTGGAGATTTAAGAACACTTATCAGTTGGGCTTCCCAAGTAAAGATGCATGTAATCCAGATATTGCCTATCAACGACACTACGATGACAGGTACATGGACCGATTCCTACCCATATAATTCCATCAGCATCTATGCTTTTCATCCTATATACTGCGATCTTAGCGCCTTGCCAAAGATAGCCGACCATATAAAAATGGAGAAGTTCCAGATGAAGCAGCAGAAATTAAATTCGCTACAGCATGTGGACTACGAAAAAGTCTTTTCTCTAAAGATGGAATATCTAAGGCTCGCCTATGCCCAGGAAGGTAAATACGTGTTATGTTCAGACGATTTCAAACTTTATTATGAGTCCAACAAAGATTGGCTCATACCATATTCAGCCTTCTGTCATTTACGTGACACATACGGAACAGCCGATTTCAGCACATGGCCTGAATATAATATTTATAATGATGAAGAAATAGAACATTTATGTTCTCCTTCGAGCCACGCCTACTCTTCTTGCGCCTTATATCTGTACATACAGTATAAACTTCACCTTCAACTCTCAGCAGTAAGAGAAGAAGCCAGAGAAAAAGGAATCATAATAAAAGGAGACATACCGATTGGTATAAGCCGTAATAGTGTAGAAGCGTGGACCAACCCTCGCCTCTTCAACTTAAATAGTCAAGCCGGCGCTCCGCCCGATGATTTCTCGGTAAACGGTCAAAACTGGGGTTTTCCTACATATAATTGGGATGAGATGAAGAAAGACGGCTATAGTTGGTGGCTTAGACGTTTCAAAAAGATGTCAGAATATTTTGATGCCTACCGCATTGACCATATTCTCGGCTTCTTCCGAATATGGGAAATACCGATGCATAGCGTTCATGGACTACTCGGTCAATTTTCCCCATCCCTTCCACTAAGTGTAAATGAGATAGAGAATTACGGATTAAAATTCCGAAAAGAGCAGATGACCAAGCCATACATTACCGAAGAATGTCTTGAGTCTGTTTTTGGTTACCGTAAGGACATTATAAAAACCATCTATTTATACCAAAGAACAGACGGCAGGTACGAATTCAAGGAGCCTTTTAATACTCAGCGTAAGATAGAAGCCGCATTTAAGGACAAAAATGACGAAGAAAATATTCTCGTTAGGGACGGTCTATATAAACTACTGAGCAGCGTACTGTTCGTCTCAGATCGTCAATTTCCGGAGTTGTATCATCCTCGTATCTCAGCCCAGAACGACTACACATATCAGTCGTTATCCCTTCACGAACAAGACGCTTTCAACAGGCTTTATAACGACTACTACTATCATCGCCACAACGATTTCTGGTACAAAGAGGCTATGAAAAAGCTTCCCGTACTCAGCCAATCTACAAGGATGCTGGTATGTGCCGAAGACCTTGGAATGGTACCAAAATGTGTACCATGGGTAATGAATAACCTCAGGATTCTCAGTCTTGAGATTCAGACCATGCCAAAAGCTGAAGGCCAAGAATTTGGAAATCTCCAAGACAATCCATACCTATCTGTAGCCACAATCTCCACTCACGACATGGCTCCTCTACGCCAATGGTGGGAAGAGGATAAAGAACGTGCGCAAAGGTTTTACAACACCGCACTTCAGAAAGATGGCCCTGCTCCAAAGAAAGTTCCAGGTTGGCTATGCGAAGAGATTGTCAGCAGACACTTATTCAGTCCTTCAGCACTCTGTATTCTATCCTATCAAGACTGGCTGTCAATAGACGAGACACTTCGTCTTGACAACCCTGAAGATGAAAGAATAAATATCCCAGCCAATCCTCGTCATTACTGGAGATATAGGATGCACACAAGTATTGAGCAACTGATGAAATCATCCGAATTCAACAAGAAAATTACATCATTAATAGAAAATTCAGGAAGAGCCTAAATGTCAGAAATACAGAAAAAGTCAAAGCATAGTAAGAAGAAATTCATTATTGTCTTTCTTGCTGTAACCATAATGTTTTCAGCTATTCGTCATTTATTTTCAATTGAAGTTAGCAACAATTTATCGTCCATAAACGATGAAGAAATATATGATCCTTCAGAAGAAGAATATGCCGAAATAGAGGATAGTGTCAGTATTTCCAAGACAGCCAATGCAGACCTCTTATCCTTTGCGTCAGACGACCCTTACGGTCGTCCTCATGCCATTTATGGCGTATGGAGTTACGACAAATGCTTTCCAGATATCAACTCAGTCCAAATTGTTGCTGCAAAGCAAAATGGGATACAACCGCCAGCAAACCGTGAAGCAGTCCTAAAGCTTGTAAAGGAGCATAAATTAGTAGATATAAACAATTCTCCATTTTACATAGTAGACAACCTTTCCCACTCCATGCCTTACCTTGTTCCTAAGGCACAGCATCTTTTGAATACCATCTGTCTCAATTTCATAGACTCTTTGCAAATGAAAGGTATAGAGCCCCACCTTCCTATGGTCACTTCTGTACTAAGGACAGTTGACGACGTGAAAAAGCTTCAGAAAGGAAATGGTAATGCCACCACCAACTCATGCCATTGCTATGGTACGACCGTTGACATTTCATATAATCGATTCGTGCCAATAAAAGGAACTTACAGTCTTTCTATACCACATACAAAGTGGGACGAAAGGCTGAAACAAGTATTGAGTGAAGTTCTTAATGACCTCAGAAAACAAGACAAGTGTTACGTTAAATATGAAGTAAAACAAGGTTGCTATCACCTTACCGTAAGATGAGAAGATACCTCCATCCACTACCCGAGGAGACTTCAAGTATTGAATCTCCCGATAAATTCACATATCCATTCTGCTACACTCCTCATCCATTATGTGTAGCAGCAGTTAACGATTTCAAATCAAGTCTAAAACAGACTTTTCCTTCACTCGAAACATCAGGCAAAATGTTTGGGGTGCTTGTTGTAGAAATTCCCGAGGGACGAGCATATTTAGCCGCCTTCTCCGGCATCCTTGAAGGCTGTTACCACCATCCAGGTTTTGTGCCTCCGATTCTTGATTTACAGGATAAAAACGGTCATTTTTTCAAAGAAGAAACTGAAATTAGCGAAATCAACCAAAAGATAAAGACTCTTGATTCAGAAAGAGATGCAGAAGAGATTACTGCGTTGAAATATGAGCGCAGAAAACGGTCAATTGCCCTTCAACACTGGACATTCGAACATTTTCTCATGCTAAATGCCAAGAAAGAGCAAAAAGATCTTCTTGAAATCTTTAGAGATTACAAGTCTCCCCTAACTGTAGAGCAATATAAATTAAGACTTAAACCAACCATAGGAGTTCCTCCAGGTGGAGCAGGTGAATGCTGTGCTCCTAAGCTTCTTCAATTTGCATACAAAGAAGGCATGAAACCACTTTGCATGGCTGAATTTTGGATGGGTCCTTCTCCCAAAGACGAGATACGCGAAGAAGGCAATTACTATCCCGCCTGCAACAGTAAATGTAAGCCTATTTTAAGTCACATGCTTCAAGGGCTTGATGTTGAAGAAAATCCTATGATAGCACGCAACAAATCTGTTGCTTCCCAATTAAAAGTAATATACGAAGATTCGGATCTTGCCGTCATTTACAAACCATCAGGTATGCTCAGCGTCCCAGGTAAAGATGACGATGTTCCGTCTGTTCTCCTTACTGCTCAAGAACTCTTTCCCCATGCCGAAGGTCCAATTATCGTTCATAGGTTGGACATGGACACTTCTGGGCTCATGGTACTTGCGCTTAAAGAGTCATCATATAAAAATCTTCAGCAACAGTTCATACGCCACGATACTCAAAAAAAATACATAGCCATTCTTGAATATAAAGAACATTTACTTCGTATTCCGCAAGAAGGGACTATAGACCTTCCACTCTGTCCCAATGCCTTTGACCGTCCGCGTCAGATGGTAAGTCATGAGCATGGCAAACGTTCAATTACCAGATATAAAATATTAGGGAAATGTGATAAGGGGGTAAAGGTTGCCTTTTGGCCAGAAACAGGCCGTACGCACCAGTTACGCGTACACTCAGTTCATCCTGACGGTTTAGGAAGTCCTATATTGGGTGACAACCTATATGGGCACCCATCAGACAGGCTCTACCTACATGCAGAAGAATTACATTTCAGCCATCCGTCAACAAACGAAATGTTGCATTTCAGCTACCCTTCAATATAAGTCTCACTATGAAAATCCGTGATCTTCTAAAATATAAAAATACAGGAATAGTTTCGTAAAACTGTTCCTGTATTTTTATAAAACTATATGCTAAAAAAATCACTTTTCGTCTGGGCGTAGTTTTCTACCCCACCTCCTTCGACAACCCTTCGTAATACCTTCGTATCACCTTCGTAAAAACTATAAATTTGTAAGCATGATAAACATCAATTTCTTTACTATAGAAATCTTTGTTCATTCCATCTACAAATAAGCGTTACGGGGCATCGTCAGATGAATATACAAATATAATTATTTTCTCTTTATTTTGCAATACCTCACAACACTTGAGTCAAACTTTTAATAAAGTTTAACTCTTAAAGTGTAAGTCACATGATATTATTTTATCAACATACTTAAATTTCGCAAATTCGGCAAAAAACATCATTTGCTAGAAGTAAAAAAGGAGTAATGGAGTAACCAAAGTAGTTAAAGAGACGAAAGAATTTGATACTTTTTTTATACCTTTGCATAAGTTACTAATTCCTCACTTGTTGGAAGTAAAAAGAGAGTTATATTAGAGTAATATAGAAGTTAAAGAATTCGCGGTATGCTTTCCACATCACCCATCGTCTTTTTAACCACATTTTTACTACTTTCTAACTACTTTCGAAACTTAAATTACGCAATTTAAATCAATTATAATAATTCATAAAACAAGATGGAGAAAGAAAGTTCGGGGACAAATTATTCCCTAATTTACAACATATTAAATAAACTTAGCCTATCATACATATCAAAAGCGGAGAAATGGAGATTAGCTATCCTTTTCCTTATGTTGACAATAATTATCGTCATTAGGACCATCCCAGGTGGAGGTGACTTATATTGCCGTCATATCTATCCTCTAATCATAACGCCATTATCTTTATTATCTTCGCTGCTCCCCTTCAGCATTAGCGAAGTATTCTATACCATCGGCATCTCTTGGCTCATCATCAATCCCATCAAGAACATTCTTATACAAAAGAAAAGCCGTATAAGCACTTTAATAAAAGAAACAGAAATAATAGTATGGCTCTACGTATGGTTCTATGCAGCATGGGGACTAAACTATAACCAATCCTCATTTTATGTAAGAACAGGTACTCCCCCAGCCCCATATAGTATAGAACGACTTCGAAAATTCGCCGATTCCTACGTTATAAAACTCAACACATCATACACCACTATACGTATGAAGGACGAGGAATTGGTACGTAAAGAAATTCTAAATTCTTACATATACCTAAGCGAACACAACATGGGAATACACAGTCCATTCACCCAGCGCCCTCGTGTAAAGACAATGCTTTACACTTTCCTATTTTCCAAGGCAGGCATACGTGGAACAGCAGGTCCTTATTTCGGAGAATATATAATAAATGGAGATTTACTTCCTCATGAATACCCATTTGTTTATGCTCATGAATATTCGCACCATTTAGGAATCACCAACGAAGGAGAGGCCAACTTTTATGCCTATATGGCATGTATCCGCAGTTCAGAGCCATCCATACGTATGAGTGGATATATGGGAATATATGGATATATTCTCAGCGCACTCTATACCGTAGATCCGTCTCTCTATCTCGAATACTACAATAAAATAAGACCAGAAGTGCATCGTCTTGCTCTCTCAACCTCAAACTATTGGGAAAACAAATATAGTCCAACGCTTAATGACATTCAAAATGCGGTATTCAATCTTTATCTCCGTTCCAATAATGTGGCAGATGGGACTAAAAGTTACTCT
>JAILIJ010000101.1 GCA_024695315.1 Bacteroidaceae bacterium | reverse complement strand
ATTCCAACCCCAATCTGAACGACTGGAGCATAAACCAGGTTACTTATCTTATCCATATCCTCCTTTTCCACAAATGGCAGAATGGTTGGTAAAGCGTAGGCTCCACATGTTGTAACAACTTTTTTAGAAGTTACGCATACCGCATTACCTGTTGCGTCAGTATAACATACCTGAAAGAGACCGTCAGGGAGTGGAGTGACAGTCGTGTCGCGTGCCGATAATGCAATATTCTCGCTTCCCACGCGCTTAGCCAAAGCTGATATAAGGTTTCCGAATCCATCCTTAGCTGAGAAAATCTTCTTCGTAGCCTTACGATCACGTTCCGTCTTAGGCATCTTAGCCTTGGCTATACTGCCTCGTATAAAACTACCATAATTCTGTTCGAGATTATATAGTTTAGGAAGTGCAACTCGAGTAGGCAACATCATAGGATCGCCGGCATACACACCACTAAGAAACGGATCGACAGCATAGTCGAGGAAAGACTTTCCCAATCGACGACGAGCAAGTTCGCCCACCTTCTCATTTGGATTCGTACCACGCTTACGCCAAGGTTCGCCAAGTATTCTGAACTTATCCTTAAAAGAGAACAAAGGAGTAGTAATAGCACTCTTGAGTCCAGAAGGTAATGGATGGAATTTATTACCTTTCCAAATGAGACGACATTTTGAAGTAGGACGAGCAATATCCATTTCCACATCTCCCTTGAGAGCCTCGAAAAGTTCAGCCACTTCAGGATAAGATACGACGCCCGTACTTGGACCTCCTTCAAAGATATATTCGCCAACGCGGTGTGAACGCATCTGTCCACCTACCACATCATCACGTTCTATTACTAATACGTCATTTCCGTTTTTCTTTGCATAGAAAGCAGTCGTAAGTCCTGTTAGGCCCGCTCCTATTACTATGATGTCCTTAGTCATAAAATTATTAGTTTTTTAGTTTTTCAGACCTTTTATAAGGAAGACATATAAAAATGCCCCCAAATATCCTCTACCACTTCATACTTTAATCATCAAATCGGTTTAGAAAATTGACGAGTGGTGTTGAGCATCATCGGATCGAGGGCAGCCGCCACATTACGTACGAAAGGACTGCGCTCGTCTGTAAGAGTGATGCTATCGTCAGTCAAACTGATAATTCCGTCCGATTCCATTTCCTTCAACTTGTCGATATCGTAATTGCAACAAGACTTAACCTCCGTAGCATTTTTCAGACCCAAGCGTTGGGCTATAGAGCTGAAATCTACATGATAATTGCACATCAAGGCTTCGATAACCTCTCTTACCACCTTTTGGCTATCAGTCAACCTATAGCCTTTCTGGACATACAGGTCTCCATTATTTATAGTATCTATATAGGTAGGAATGTCCTTTCCGTTCTGTGCGTATGCGCCGTCGAGCTGACTTATTCCGCTCACTCCAAACGCATATACCTGTCCTGTGGTACGAAGCGTGCAATATCCCTGGAAGTTGCGTCGTAGCATCTTTTGCTGACGTGCAATATACAATTCGTCCGTAGGTAACACGAAATGATCCATACCCAACTGATTATACCCCATACCCTCTAAAGTTTGGGCTGCAAGAGTAAACATGCGGTTCTTATCCTCAGGCTTAGGCAATCCGATTCTCTCGAGAACCTGCTGACGTTTGAACACCCAAGGCACATGACCGTATGAGAATGTGACCAATCTGTCGGGTCTCAACTCCTTTGCAATACTTACGCTTTGGGCAAAACTCTCGGGTGTCTGATAAGGGAGTCCGAAAAGGAAATCCATATTTATGCTGACATCTCGACTGCGCAATATATTAAAAATCTCCTTAAGCGGTATTTCTGGCTCCTGACGGTTTACAGCTTTGAGGACCTCAGGTTTTGTATCCTGCACCCCGATGCTAAAACGGTTGAAGTGGTACTCAAGAAGCTCCCCCCACTCCTTTTCAGTCAGGAATCCCGGATGACATTCTATAGCAATCTCCGGATTTTCAATCGTAGGAAAAAGACTCAGCATGTGCTCATTGAGCGCCTTCAGTTCAGAGGTCGCAATAGCCGTAGGCGAGCCACCACCATAATGGATTTGTGAAATCTTACGATTAGGACTTATGTGTTTGGCCACAAGGTCTATCTCTTTATGAAGAGCTTTAATATATTCGTCCACCGTATGCTTATCGCTCATGGGATATGAGTTACATCCACAATACAAGCATAATCGACGGCAGAAAGGCATGTGTATATAAAATGAGATATTATCATTCTTTGCCTCATTCGACTTATCGACGTCTGCGATAAAGTCCTCACTACTCATCTTATCGAAATAATTGGCAGGTGGGTAGCTTGTGTATCGAGGGGTCGATACATTATATTTATCAATTATTTCCTGAACCATATATTGTCTTAGCCCGTTGGCTTTTCTTATTATTTTTATTCACAAAAGTACGTAAAACTCGGAACTGAGTTGGAGAATTTATAATGTGTATGGAGGGACGGAGAATTTTCTATTTCCAATCGGCATTCCTTATCCAATCCGTCACGAAACGCACATTCTCTATTGGAGTGTCCTTATGAAGTCCATGTCCAAGATTGAAAATCCACTTCGGATTCTGCTTGAAAAATGGTATGTAGGCATTCAACTGCTGCTCTATGTCCTTCTGCGAAGCAAATAGCAGTCGAGGGTCCATATTGCCTTGTATTCCGAGTTCAGGAGCTATAATCCGACGCGCACTCTCAAGCGGCGTGTGCCAATCGACACTCACAAAATCGCAATCCTCACGTGTTATGGAATTTATTCCTACCCCAAATCCCTTTGGAAAGAATATTACTGGCAGTCCATGACTACGTGCAGCAGCCGTTATACGACGTATATATGGCATAATAAGCGATAAATAAAGGTCTACGGATATTGTGCCCGCAAAGGACTCGAAAATCTGAAAAGCATCAATACCGTGGGCAGCCTGAAGATGAACATATTCCTCTGTTGCACGTGTGAGTATCTCCAGCATCTGCTTAGCCTCCTCGCGGTTGGTGTAAAGATAACGTACCACGTCGGTAAACTGCATACTGCGGTCACGTCCACCAAGCATATAGCAAAGACAAGTGAGCACGCCTCCACAAAATCCTATTACTGGCGTGTCAGCCGACTTCTGGCGTCCTATCTCATCAAGCGTATCTGCCACATGTGCAAGCCTATTTACATCAAAATGCAAACTATCAGCTGGTACGGACTTTTCGATTAGCGGACATGGGAAAGTAGGTCCTTCACTTGTCCATTCCACCTTTACACCAAGGGCTTCTGGCACAACGAGAATATCGCTAAACAATATTGCAGCATCCATACCCATGTCCTCGATAGGCATTAACGTAACCTCGGCCGCTAACTTTGGATTTGCCATAATAGAACGAAAGGGAGTCGTTCTAGTTATATTACGGTAACGTGGCAACACTCGTCCAGCCTGACGCATCATCCAAACTGGTGGACGTTGAGCATTCTGATTATTTACAACTGCTAAAAAAGGATTATTTTGCATCTTCTTAAAATTTGCTGCAAAGTTAGACATTAAAGATAGACTGGGCAATCCTATTTTTTTAGGATTTAACCATTCATAAATGCCGCATTTCCCACGTTTAGGAGAAAAAGGAAGTCATTAAGGATAAAGTAACTTAAAACTATTATTACCGTCCGCTAAAACTTTGTCCAACCATTAGCACAACCACCATACAGAACATTTTATTCATCAAAGCAGGAAAAATTCCTTTATTCCTACTAGGCATTTCTATGCTTATTGCGAAACAATTCTTAAAATCATTCAATGGTACGGTCGTATCACTCAATGGTACAGTCATACCATTCAATGGTACAACCGTACCATTGAATGATTCGGAAAATATATCCTGAATAATAGAACTATTCTTGCTGAACATTACAAAAAACTTTGCGCTCGAATGAAAGAATTATCCCGCATTAAGTGCACTCATCACA
>JAILIJ010000072.1 GCA_024695315.1 Bacteroidaceae bacterium | reverse complement strand
GAAGTTCCATATATATTTATCAAAACTACCAAATTCAGCTTGGATAGACATAAAGATTTGAGCGTTTTTTATTGCAGCTTTTATCTTTAGTTCATTTCTTATAATACCCTCATTATGTTTGAGTTCTGTTATTTTGTTTATATCATAATTAGAAATTAACTTATAGTCGAAATTGTCAAAAGCTTTTCGGAAATTATCTCTTTTATTTAGGATACACTCCCAAGATAAACCAGCTTGAAAAGATTCTAGTAGAAGCATTTCGAAAAGTTTTGCATCGTCATGCACAGGTACTCCCCATTCGTGGTCATGGTATTCCACGTAAAGTGGATTGTTAATGTTACACCATTTACATCGTTTTATGTTGTTATTTGTCATATTTCGTTTTCTCTGATGAAATGTGGATATTTCTCTTCTCCAATGTTTGGGTTATATTCGAATCCTTCATAATAAAATCCGTTAATATCCATCGGAGAAGTTAGTTTGTTATGTATGATGTAACGTACCATAGCCCCTCGACAACTTTTTGCCCATACAGCTTGCATTTTAAGATCTTGTCCTTTTCTTACATAAAATAGAGGTTGTATGACTTTAACTTCGTTATATACACGTTTCCAGTCAAATAAGTGTTCATATTCTTCTGTAGAAAGATGTATGAGTACTCCATCATCTTCTTTTACGCTTGAAATAAGCGTGTCCGTTAGTATATTTTTCCAATATTGATTTATTGGAGCCATGTTTGTAACATTAAGTTTGACGCAATGTTCCATTCTGTATGGAACAATTCCGTCCATTGGTCGAAGTAAACCATACAAAAAGCAAGTAATCCAAAGATGATTTTGTGCAAACAAGAGATCATCCTCCGATAGAGTGTTAGCCTTTAGGTGCTTGTACGCTTGTCCATTGTATGCAAGTATTGCTGGCATTTTATTTGCTAAGAAAAAATCTTGATATCTTCGCCAGTTTTCGGCTGCAATTTTTTTATTACAGTCCAATTGTTTAGCCAGTTCATCGATACTTAACTGAGACATATTTGAAGCCAATATATTTGCTTCAGATTGAAATTTAGGTTCTGTTAGATATGCTTTAGATGAAGAGTTAAACATTATTTTGGCATTTGCCAAAAGTATTTGCATATTATTTATTTATATAATCAATTATTTGCTCTGCGTGAATTTTCGTTTTTATTTCTTTTGGAGAGAATATTTTTTCGATTATTCCGTTTTCATTGACAAGGTATGTGGTACGTAAAGTACCGATTGTCTTACGTCCACATGCAACCTTTTCTCCCCAGCATCCAAGTTCTTG
Organism: Bacteroidaceae bacterium; assembly: GCA_024695315.1. Lineage (GTDB taxonomy): Bacteria > Bacteroidota > Bacteroidia > Bacteroidales > Bacteroidaceae > Minthosoma. The sequence goes on along the minus strand of JAILIJ010000072.1, from coordinate 2,745 downwards.
AAGTAATTCCGTACTTGTGTCTGCAATAAGTGGGAATTCCAAAGAATTTTTATCTGCGAATTTTTTCTGCAACTCTTGTTTATCTTTGCTAATGCCAATAATAGCATAACCAGCAGCTTCAAGTTCTGCTTTGTGAGCTTGTAGAGAACATGCTTCGGCAGTACATCCAGAAGTATTTGCTTTTGGATAACTATAGAGAACTATTTTACGTCCTTTATAGTCACTTGCTTTTATTTCTTTTCCATTTTGGTCAGTTCCCAAAACCTCAGGTATTTTATCTCCGATATTCATAGTTTACTTTTTATAATTTAATGTTATATAATATGATTCTAAAATATGTTAAGGTAGAAATAGACCTTGTTAGAAAGAATCTTTTTCTACAAATCTATTGAAAATTTTTCCATCTTTTTCTACCTTTTCAAAAAACATTTGTTCTGGTCTTACCCAATAGAATTCCTCGTCGTAAAGAGCTTTATATACGACAAGTCGTTCTTTTGTTTCTGAATCAAATGCAGAATGTATATATTTGTATTTACCACCTTTGAAATGTTGAAAATATCTGCATCCATCGGGATTTTTGCAATACAAGATGAGCATTTTCTCAACTAAAGGTACATACCAAGTCTTAACTTCTGTAGCTGTAGGTGTATGTGCGCCAGGAAAATGGTACACATTATTGTAGTGCTCAGAAAAGACCTGTTCAAAATTCGCCAAGGTGTCATTCTCTCCAAATATTCCCCATATCTTATCCTTATAATAAGGGTTAGTGTAGTTAAATTGAATTTTTTCAATTTCTTCAAATTCTGATATAAGTTGTTCGTCGATAGTGAACTCTTGTATTCCATCTTGTCTTTGTGATTTATACTGGTGCACTCCGATGCGCGTTTGTAAGAACTCAGTCATCTTAAAGTACGGATTACCAAGTAAAGCGGGAACACCGACAATAGGGGCGAGTATCTGTGCATAAAATGATCCACAACTATTACCGATGAGCAAATCAGGTTCTTCTTTGTCACATAGTGAGCGGATGAACATAAGTGCCTCTTTCGGATGCATTGGTAAGTCAGGAGTAACGACTCTGTATTTGCTTACCAATGCTTCTTTTAATGCGTTTGCTGGTTCGCAATTTCCACTTGCAAAGAAGCCGTGTAAGAAAATGACTGTTTTCATAATATATTATCTTATTTTTTGTGTAAAACAGATAAATTATTATCACCCGATGCAAAAATAAACAATTTTTCTAATTATACAAAATTTTTATAAATAAAATATAAAATTTAAGGATATATTCCTTATTATAAAATTTAACGATGTTTTATTTGAAATAAAAAGATAGTGCTATCGTGTATCATATTTTCGTAAAAACATGCATAATGTTCACGATGTTATGTTAAAAATGAATTTTGCTTTCAAAAATAACGCTATTTATGCGTGTGTGTTAGAAAAGTGATATATCTTTGCAGCATAAAAGAAACATAATGACACAAAATAATAGGATATAATATACAAAAGGTAAAAATATTAATAATTTTTGTAAACTAAAGTAAACAGTAGAACACAAACACAGGACGGCCTAAGTAAAAAGTGATTTTTAATAAAGTAAAGGGCCAAAACATGACTTTTCATCTTATTGCAAACAATAGTTTATACTTTTGTTTGCAAAAGATGAAAAACAAATAATCGGAATAAGATTATAAAGTCAAAGTAAAGTATTTTTTTTACACAAACACAGTATTAATTTAAAAAGATTGTATTATGGCACAAGATGCAGGAAAATTAGTTCGTGCTTTGGGGCTCAAGGAGTCTATCAGCATGACAATTGGAACCGTAGTAGGAGTGGGATTATTTACATGCGGTTCTTCTCAAATTGGACTTGTTGGAACATGGATTATTGCTTTTACTTTTATTTCGCTTCTCATTTCCATTTGGCCATGTCTTATTTATGGCGAAATGTCGGCAGCATTACCGTGTGCAGGAGGAACATATAATTTTGCAAAGCGAGGATTGAATAGAGTATGGGCAAATATGGCAGGATGGCATTATATTGTATCTGTCGTAGCAATTGGTGCAGGTGAAACTTTGGCCTTTTCAAATTATTTTACTATTCTTCTAGAATGTTTTGGTGTTGATATTAGTTGGATTGATCCACGTATTATCGCATGTACTTTAGTTGCAATATTTCTTGTTTTGAATTATCGAGGAATAGAACAATCCGGAAAGGCGCAGACGGCATTCATATTCTTTTTCTGGGCATGTTCAATAAGTTGGTTCCTTTATATGATACCAAAGGTTCATGTTGAGTACTTTGGAGGAATAGAAATGGATGAACTTCCTCCATTCAATGAAATGATGTATATCTTTGGCCTCGTATGGTGGTGTTATACTGGTTTTGAAACTTGTGTAAGTGTCGGAGGAGAGACAAAATTTCCACAGTATGTGCTTCCGAGAGCCCTTAAGATTTCTGTATTTCTCGTGTTTGCATTAAATGCTCTATTCCAGTGGTTTCTTGTGGGACTTGTTCCTTGTGAATTCTACGATATGGTAGCAAGTGCAGATGCTCCTTATGCAGAAGGACTTAAAGCTGCAGGTTTTGTTGGTTTCCCTATAATTTTGCTTTGTGTAGCAATAGCATTTGGAGGTGATTTGTCAACAATCAATCCTGGTATTGCAGCCCCAGCACGCTATATATACACAATGGCAGAAGACCATTCTCTTCCATCATTTTTAGGAAAAATACATCCAAAA
>JAILIJ010000368.1 GCA_024695315.1 Bacteroidaceae bacterium | reverse complement strand
CTATCTCTCACATTTTTTGTTCTGTTATGAAATACAATAAATACCAATGAGAATATTAACTATAAAACATTTTATAATTTAATTATTATCTATTCTTTTTAAGTTCAAATTATCTAACTCTTGATATTTACTATGCTGACTTTTATACTCTGGAACTATTTCTTTCATTTTTTTAACAATAGACATATCGTTAAAAGAGCAAGATAACGATAGTAGCTCTTCTTCATTTTTCTGTGCGAGTTCATATGGATACTCACGAACAGAAGCGACTTTAATCTTAGGGTTTACTGTCGGTTTAGTTTGTTCTGCATCATTTAGAACTTCTTCATAAAGCTTTTCTCCATCACGAAGTCCTGAAAATTGAATTTCAATATTCTTTGCGCCAGAGAGTTTAATCATACGTTTTGCAAGATCTACAATCTTAACTGGTTCTCCCATGTCAAAAACAAAGATTTCTCCACCTTTGCCCATAGTGCCTGCTTCAAGTACTAACTTACAAGCCTCTGGGATGAGCATGAAATAGCGAATAATATCGGGATGAGTAACCATTACTGGACCACCTTTGCGAATCTGCTCTCTAAAAATAGGAATAACAGAACCATTTGACCCGAGGACATTTCCAAAACGAGTTGTTATGAACTGAGTTGTTGGTTTCCCTGTTCTTTGGGTCTCTTCCCACAATTTATTATTTAGAGCTTGACAATAAATTTCACAGATACGCTTGCTGCAACCCATGACATTTGTTGGATTAACAGCCTTATCTGTTGAAATCATTACGAATTTCTTCGTTTCGTATTTTACAGCAAGATCTGCGATAACTCGAGTACCATAAATGTTATTTTGGACAGCCATAGCCGGATTGTCCTCCATCATAGGAACATGTTTATATGCAGCTGCATGGAAAACATATTCTGGCTTATGTTCAGAAAAGATATGCTCCATCTGTTCTTGGTTTGTAATTGAGCCGACAATCGTCCATACCTTAAGATCTTTATGGTTGTTCGCCATATAGAGACGGACATCGTGCATTGGAGTTTCTGCCTGATCAACCAACACCAGTTCTGCTGGATTAAACTTTGCTACTTGTCGTGACATCTCAGAACCTATAGACCCAGCAGCTCCTGTAATAAGAATTCGTTTCCCTGAAAGCATTGTTCCAATTGCTTTCATATCTACTTCAATCTTATCTCGAGGAAGGAGATCTTCAATTTCAACTTCTTTGAATTGCTGATATGATATATCACTCTTTCCATCCCACTCTTCCGCCTCAGGCATAATCAAGATCTTAATCCCAGCACAGGTAAATTCATCTACCATCTTCTGGTTATTACGGAAAAGATCTGATTTTAAAGGGGAGACTAACAATGCCTGCACGCGCTCATCTTGCATTCTTTCTGCAATTCCTGCCTCATTCAAATAGACTTTCTTTCCCAACAAATAGATTCCTGCGCGTTCTTCTCTATCAGTGATAAAAGCCTGAAGAAGATACTTTTTCTCTCGAACAGCACGTATACTATTTGCAATGGCTAAACCTCCAGCCTGTGTACCATAAATTGCTACAGGTATTGCCTTATTGATACTAAAACTTTCATATGAAGCTTTCACTAACAGACGAACTACCCACATTAAGAAAATGCTGATAACACAAATGATTAGTGCTGATTTTAAGTCAGGGATAATTAGACATTTGCAATTTACAAAATGGCCAATAAAAGATACCAATACGGATGCTATTAATGTAGCTTTCGTTAATCTGAAAAAATCTTCATACGACGAATAACGAACAATTCCTTTATAAGTGTGAAACAAATGAAAACATGCAATATATACAGGCATGCAACAAGCCATTCCGGAGACAGTTTCCCACCATACATTGGTCAATCCTAACCCTCCTATTTCTATATAACTACAAACAAGCCCAGAAAACAAGACTATAATACAATCAACTATAAGCACACACCAATAGGGGACAGCTCGCTTCGTAAAGTACCAATCTGTAATTTTTTGTACAAAACTCATAATTAATCCCAAATTTTACGAACTGGAAGCTATAATAATATCTTCCTTTCAAATCCGCATAATCTAATCAATATATCTCTAAGTAGGGTATTTTTAATCGTTCCTAATTGGAAAAAATCACAATTTCCTACCCTTGAATTACCTCAGTAATTAAATTTTAAGTAGATCTTTCTCCGTTATTAAAACCCAAAATATTTCATCATTCTCTGCGGAATAAATCTCTAGTATATACTTTACCAATTACATCACTAAAAATATCATCATTACGATTAGCAATGATAACTTGAGATTTAGACTTAAACAGATTAATGTCATTCACAACTAAACTGCCAAAGAATGTAGAACCATCTGGAAGCGTTGGCTCATATATTATAACTTCAGCTCCCTTAGCTTTAATTCGTTTCATTACACCTTGAATCGCTGATTGACGGAAATTGTCACTATTTGATTTCATTGTCAAACGATATACACCAATCACGATAGGCTTCTCCTTAGAGCTATTCCATTGTGCTGAAGCCTCATAATAACCAGCTTTCTTAAGAATTTGATCTGCTATGAAATCCTTGCGAGTACGGTTGCTTTCAACTATGGCTGTCATCATATTCTGAGGAACATCCTGATAATTGGCCAATAATTGCTTTGTATCTTTGGGAAGACAATATCCTCCATATCCAAAACTGGGGTTATTATAATGAGTTCCAATGCGCGGATCCAAACCTACTCCATTGATGATTGCCGCAGTATCAAGTCCTTTTACCTCTGCATAAGTATCAAGTTCGTTGAAAAAACTAACTCGAAGAGCGAGATAAGTATTAGAGAATAATTTTACAGCTTCTGCTTCTTTAAGGCCCATCAGCAGGACTGGAATTCCTTTAGGATTAGAAATTCCCTCCCCCTCATGGTCAACACTCTGCTCTTTGCTTTCCGGCTGATGTCCAATAGCACCTTCTAGAAGCAAATTTGCGAACTCTTGAGCTTTAGTCTTCAAATATTCTGGATCAGATATAGATATAATAGCTTCGTTCTCATTCTGGAACTCATCTCTTTCTATGATCTTAGGATATCCAACGATGATACGCGATGGGTATAAATTATCATAAAGTGCTTTAGACTCTCGGAGAAATTCCGGAGAAAAAATTAGATTAAAGTTTGTTCTTTTGTTTGATACATTTGAAGATGTTTGGGGACCATCAACACTACAAATTCGTTTAGCATATTTCTGATACAAAGAACGGCAGTAGCCAACTGGTATAGTCGATTTTATAACCATTATAGCCGCTGGATTCACTTCAAGGACAAGGTCAATTACCTCTTCTACATGCGATGTATCAAAATAATTCTTTATAGGGTCATAATTAGTTGGAGCTGCAATAACTACGAAATCAGCATCCTTATATGCAGATCTTCCATCAAGAGTGGCCGTTAAATCGAGTTCTTTTTCAGCAAGATATTTCTCTATGTACTCATCCTGAATTGGAGAAACACGGTTGTTAATCTTTTCTACTTTTTCAGCTATTACATCAACTGCTGTTACGTGATTATGTTGAGCCAATAAAGTTGCAATACTCAAACCGACATAACCAGTGCCTGCTACTGCAATTTTTTTATTCATATATAAGGTCGTATAAAACTATTTACTTGACAAATGCAAGAAGCGAGTAAACTTTGAGGTTAACGATTGATCTTTATTATCGACAAAAGAATCTAAAAGTTTACATTGAGTCGTTAATGGAACAACATCGTAATCAGCCAATACTGCAGGAATCAAAGCAGAATTGCCAGAAGACAATTCTATCTGTGTTTCATTGATTCGACTTGAAATTCTACATTTTCCTTCTATACAAGTCGTAATGATGAATGAATCGTATTTAAGCAAATTACGATGGAAAGAAGATTCTATATCAGTGCCAATAGAATCAAGATTACTTTTTGATAGATTTAGTAAGCGGCAAGAAAAAAATGGAGTACTGATGATGCTCTTAGCTGCATTATCTTCACTTGAATATTGAGTACGATAATCGTCTTCTACATTGAAATCAAGAGCCTGGGCAGCTAAATTCGTATGCAATTCACGTGGACGGCCATCCAATCCTGGCCTATTGTAATCGAAAATACGATATGTGACATCAGAGGATTGCTGTATTTCTGCCAACAGAATACCGCTACATATAGCATGTACTCGGCCTGCAGGCAAATAAAATACGTCACCTGTATGGACCTCGTGCTTCGCCAGTACGGATGTTATCGTACCATCCTCTACCCTCTTTTTGTATTCATATGGAGAAATTCTTTCTTTGAAACCAGCGTACAAGAAACTTCCAGGTTTAGCATCTATGACATACCACATTTCGCTCTTACCCAGTTTCCCATGTTCACGCTTAGCCATCTCGTCATTCGGATGCACTTGAATACTAAGATCCTTATCTGCATCTATGAACTTCATCAATAACGGCAATTTAGCGCCATATTTTTCAAAAGTTTTTTCTCCTAGAATTTCAACTGGGAATTTAGAAATTACGTCAGAAAGACTTTGACCCAAATAGGCTCCATTTGATATAACACTTTCGCTGCCTTGAACAGCACTTACCTCCCAACTTTCGCCGTATGGACCTTTATTAAATACACAAGAATCCAAACCTTTATAATCGGTCAGTCTATGACCACCCCAAACTACAGTTTTAAGATTAGGCTGAAATAATAAAGGATAGAGGTTGCTACTCATCAGTCAAAAAGAAAATTATTCCACAATACCGTAATAGCTGGCATACCACTCCGAAAAGGCACGTAGTCCCTGACGCAAAGGAGTTGCAGGCTTAAAACCAAAATCTTCTTCCAAAGGAGTCGTGTCCGCATAAGTGACAGGCACATCTCCTGGCTGCATAGCTACCAATTGCTTATGGGCTTCAAAGTCATAATCCTGTGGCAATACTTTTGCACGAATTAATTCTTCTTGCAATATTTGGACAAAATCCAACAAGTTTTCTGGGCTATTATTTCCTATGTTATAAACCTTGTATGGAGGAATTGGCAGACCATCTTCGCCGAGTTTCTTCTCTGGAGCATGCTGCATTATACACACAACGCCCTCTACAATATCATCTACAAAAGTAAAATCTCGTTTGCAATGACCATAATTGAAGATCTGTATGGTTTTACCCTCCCTCAATTTATTCGTAAAGCCGAAATAAGCCATATCTGGACGTCCTGCAGGGCCATACACAGTAAAAAAGCGCAATCCTGTACTCGGAATATTATACAATTTACTATATGCATGCGCCATTAATTCGTTACTCTTTTTGGTAGCTGCATAAAGACTAACAGGATTATCCACCTTATCATCAGTACTATATGGCACCTTCTTGTTAGAGCCGTAAACACTCGACGAAGATGCATATACTAAATGATCAACAGGATAATTTCTACAAGCCTCAAGAATATTAAAAAAGCCGACTAAATTACTCTCTATATACGCCCCTGGATTAGAGATACTATAACGAACACCTGCCTGTGCAGCTAAGTTGACGACAATATTAATATGATATTTCTCGAACAATTGATCAATCAAAGCCTTGTCCGCGATATTGCCTTCGACAAAAGTCCAACTGCTTTTTGCGAAGTTCTTTGACAACTTGTCAATTTCAGACAATCTCTCCTTCTTTATATTAACAT
>JAILIJ010000357.1 GCA_024695315.1 Bacteroidaceae bacterium | reverse complement strand
GGTGATGGTCTTGCAACAATTTTAAATGAAATGTACATAAGATTTGGCTGGGTGGCCATTGCTATACAGGCTGCTATTTATCCATTTATGGTTTTGACCGGAATGCATGTTGGTCTGATTCCTATTGGTATAAATAATATTATGACTTTGGGTTATGAGCCAAGTGCAATTCTCGTAGGTGTTTCAAATCTTAACCAGGGTATGGCTTGCTTTGGAGTTGCATGTAGAACAAAGGATAAAGAATTAAGAAGTACAGCTATTTCATCTGGAATAACAGCTGTATTTGGTGGTGTGACTGAACCAGCCTTCTTTGGTGTTAACCTAGCGTACAAGACACCATTATATGCATCCATGATTGGTTCTTTAGTAGGTGGTGCAATCGCCGGTATACTTCACGTATACAGCTATTCCTTTGGCTCATCTGCTTTTCCTTTCCTTCTATTCTGTTACATTAGCCCAGAAGGAAAAGGATTAATTGAAACTTTAGTTTCGCTTGTGGTAGGTATGATAATCACGTTTATTGCAACGTTGTTCCTTTATAAGGATAAAAATAAAGAATAAGAGAGATGTTGAATATGAAATTTCCTGATAATTTTCTTTGGGGCGGTGCGGTTGCAGCTCATCAATTAGAAGGTGCGTGGAATCTGGATGGCAGAGGTCCTAGTGTATGTGATGTAATGACAGCAGGATCCAGAGAAAATCCTAGAAGAATTACAGATGGTATTTTAGAAGGTGAGAGCTATCCTAATCATGATGGTATTGATTTTTATCACACTTATAAAGAGGACATAGCTTTATTCGCAGAGCTGGGCTTCAAGTGTTTTAGAACATCCATATCCTGGAGTAGAATATTTCCAAAGGGAGATGAAGCTACACCTAATGAAAAGGGATTAGAGTTTTATGATAATCTGTTTGATGAATTATTAAAGTATAACATTGAGCCAGTCATTACCTTGAGCCATTTTGAAATGCCATATTATTTAGCAAAGGAATATGGTGGCTGGACAAATAGAAAGCTAATAGATTTCTTTTATAAATATGCTATTACCGTGATGGAGCGCTATAAGGATAAAGTAAAATATTGGCTTACATTTAACGAAATTAACAACCAGACAAATACTTCCCATGACATGTGTGGTTGGACTAATTCGGGTATATTATTTTCCAAAATGGATAATCCTAAACAGGGGCTATACCAGGCTGTTCATAATGAAATGGTTGCAGCAGCTAAGGTGGTGAAAAAGGCTCATGAGATTAATCCTGATTTTAAAATAGGATGTATGGAAGCCTTTGTTCCTATTTATCCATACTCTTGTAATCCAGAAGACATTATGCTGGCTCATGAGGCAATGCATGATAGATATCTATTCACTGACGTACAATGTAGAGGGCATTATCCTGCATATATAAAAGCAAAATGGCAAAGAGAAAACTGTGCACCTGAAATAATGCCTGGTGATGAAGAAATCCTAGCCCAGGGAACCGTGGATTATATAGGATTCAGTTATTATATGTCCAATGTAGTGAAGTCAGATGCTTATGATGAAAATGCAGCACTATATTGTGGAAATCCTCATAATGTACCTAATCCATATGTGAAAAAATCTGATTGGGGCTGGCAGATTGATCCAGTTGGACTTAGATATTCTTTGTCAGCTTTATATGAGCGATATGAAAAGCCATTATTTATTGTTGAAAACGGTTTTGGAGCCATTGATGAACTGAAAGAGGATAAAACTTGCGATGATTCCTATAGGATTGAGTATCTTAAGGCACATATAAATGAAATAGAAAATGCAATTGTAAATGATGGTGTTGACATAATTGGATATACACCATGGGGATGCATTGACGTAGTTTCATTTTCTACAGGTGAGCTTAGAAAAAGATATGGTTTTATATATGTCGATATAAACGATGATGGCTCAGGTAGTAGAAAAAGATATAAGAAGAAGAGTTTTGAATGGTATAAAAAGGTTATTGAGTCCAATGGGATGGTAAGATAACTTTTATAGAAATGTTACACAAGTGAATATTTGTAACTTATATTGCGCCTCTGCGGGATGATAAAATTATTCTCGTAGGGGCGTGTTAATTATTTAACACACAAAAGTATTTTGAAAAAGGAGTATGTGTTATGGCAAACAGAATATCACTTAACGCAACATCATATCATGGAGCTGGTGCAATCAGCGAAGTGGTAACAGAGATTAACAACAACGGATTTAAGAAGGCATTTGTTGCATCTGATCCAGACCTTATCAAGTTTGGTGTTACAGGAAAGGTTACAGACCTTCTTGACGCAGCAAAGATTCCTTATGAAATCTATTCAGATATTAAGCCAAACCCAACAATCGAGAATGTTAAGAATGGTGTTGAGGCTTTCAAGAAGTCAGGTGCTGATTGTATCGTAGCTATCGGTGGTGGTTCTTCAATGGACACTTCAAAGGCTATCGGTATCATCATCACAAACCCTGAGTTTGCTGATGTACGTTCACTTGAGGGCGTTGCTCCAACAAAGAACCCATGTGTACCTATCATTGCAGTTCCAACT
>JAILIJ010000349.1 GCA_024695315.1 Bacteroidaceae bacterium | reverse complement strand
TAGCAGAGGCAAGGCTATTTATTCTTTTCGAGAAGATGGCACCTTTTTGCATCAAATTGGAGTACGGGGGCGTGGAAGAGGTGAATATCTTGACATAATTGACTTTACTATCAATCCTGACAATGAGAATATCATTATATTATCCAACTGCTCCAAAATAAATGTGTACAACAATACCGGCCATTTCTTATTGTCGAAAAAGCTTAGCGAATCTTTGTTGTGGAGCATTGAAGCAACGAATTGGGGATATGTATGTTCAACTAGACACAAGACATATACATCAGGAGAAGAGGCATTTCTAATATATTGTTTCGACAAAAATTTTAATCTAATATCTCGCAATATTCCGGTTTTACCCTTTCAAGTACAAACGCCCACGTTCTTTTCTGAGGATATTAAAACAGCAGATTCCTCTGTATTCGTTTTGGATCCTTTTGGACTATCAATTTACAAAATTGAAGGCCCCGAAACAATAAAGAAAGCTTACGATATACAAATAAAGAATTTCATTTCCGAAGAATGTCTACGTGATGGAATGCTGTTCATCGAAAAACAACGAGAATACAATTGGATATATGACTGGCTAATCACTGAAAAGCAAATAGTCTGTTCTTATGTGTTCGACAAAAACTATTGTATTTCCAATTATAAAATTAAAGATAATGAACAAGACAATTTTCTCTTCGATTTTGAGAACAGCGATGGAATATTACCTAATTTATTCAATTCGGAAGAAGGCATCTTTCTTTCTTCATGCATAATAGATGACAATTCAAACTCGTTATACGGCATTATAAGATGGCGAACGAAACAAAACTAATGAACAAAGCGAGCAGCATAAAGCGATGGAAATATGCCATAAGACAAAGACTGTTGCGATAGAGCACGTGACTGAAAGTTCCCTTAAACTTGGTTGTTTTCAAATATAAAGATGCCTGACAATAGCCGCGAAAGTCACCTTAGCACTTGCTAATTCTTCGTCTGTCTATGTTTTTGAATATTAACCGCAGGCCTCTGTAGAGAGGTTTGCACATTCTAAAATTTTCGTATGAAAAATATATTTGTTTTTTTGTTTTTACTATTTATTCTTTGCAGTTGCTCATTTAATCAAAATGTATCCAATAAAAGCGCCCTAAGTTCTTTAGATAGTGCAACGCAAATAATACCAATGGAAGTAGATGATTTACATTCAATTCCGGATTTCGTATATTCTAAATCATACTCTAACGTCAAATATGTAAATTTAGAATGCACCCCAGAATCTGCCATAGGTAAAATCGCTACTCTTGAAATAACAAATGACAACAATTTCGTAGTATTTGACCGCAAAAACGGGAAAATTTGCTTATTTGATTCACTCGGCAATTATATAAATCAAATCGGGCACAGAGGGAGAGCCGCAAATGAATATATTACTCCAGAAGCAGTTGCTTATGACAAATATTCCAATCAAGTAGTGGTGTACGATAATGCCACAAGGAAGCTAATAAAATTTGACTTAAAGGGAAATGTGGTCAGCATTGTTCATATAAAAGATTATATTGCGAATTTCGAAGTTGTCGATTCTCTTCACTATATTCTATTTATGAATCATAGAGAAAACCTTCGTGATGGAGAGATTGGCTATAACTTAAAAATAATTGATAAAAAAGGTAACATAGTTAATCAGTTCGATTCTTATAAAAAGGATAAAATGAATTTTAGGCCAATCTCGGAATTCAATTTTTCCCACCAAATGAATAATTTATTTTTCAAAGAATATTTTTCATCAATGATTTACCAAGTTTCTTACGATAAACTTGTGCCATTGTACTTTCTCGATTATAAAGAGAAAAATCTTTCGTATGACAATTGTGAAAAGAGCGAAGATGTTTATAAAATTATCAATAGGGATAAAAGCATCTTTTGTCAAAAATTTTTCAAAAGCAATGGTAAGTTTATCGTCAATTTAGTAGAGGAAGGAACTCTTGTGTTAAACATTCAAGAAGAAAGGAATCCGACATCAAGAAACCTTGGGTGTTCAGCTATCAATGACATATTTGGTATTGTAAGTACTGTCAATATTGTCAATGTGCATAAAGGGAAAGTATATTTTTCAATTGATCCAAGTGAAATTCAAGACATGGCAATCAATATAAAAAAGAATCGCTTTGAAGGACAAAAAGAATATAGGAAAGGAAGGGGGGCAGAAACAACAAATGAAGATATAAACTTTATACTTCAAAACGCTGATAGAATCAATCCAATTATCCAAATTTGCACTCTGAAATGAAAATATTCATGTTTTTCCGCTCTGAGAGAGGTTAAATATCGATACGTTAACTTTCACTTAACTCAATTTTTACAATCATACCCATAACTATATTATGGCCACTAAAAGGAAAGGGACTGAGTTGAAATGAGGGAGAAAGTTGAAAGTCAATGAGTTAGTAGAATAGGGAGAGAAAACGAAAGGTTCAATTTGATTTAAGTTTAGTTTAATTTGAGGCCGCTACTTAAAGCGGCTTTTTTAATGTCTGTTCAATTGGGAGGATAAAAGGGAGGAATTGCCAGGGTGAAGGACGGAAGGATGAGAGGACAAACGGGGGGATGGATGGGTGGAGGAAGGTGGACGGATGCCATCGAGGAGGACGGGAAATGCCCGTTTTAGACGCGTGGGGACGCAGATTTGGGGATAAGGGAG
>JAILIJ010000227.1 GCA_024695315.1 Bacteroidaceae bacterium | reverse complement strand
TGTTATGATGCGGTAATCGACGGCATAAGTCTTATGAATAATCTGAAAATTCGAAATGGTGACGGAATAGACCTTGACCATTCTCGTAAGGTACGAATCTCTAATTGCTTCATAGAGAGTGGAGACGACTGCATCTGTTTGAAGAATCGTCGTGAGTTCGAACAGTATGGCCCATGCGAGGATATAGTAGTGACCAATTGTGTGATGACATCGCGCTCATGTGCTATCAAGATAGGATCAGAAAATATGGACAGCATAGCAAATGTGTTGTTCGATAATTGTATTATCAAGGCAAGCAACCGAGGATTAGGCATACAGAATCGTGACGAAGGGACTGTAACGAATGTTGTCTTTAGCAATATGATTGTAGACTGCCGATTCTGGAGTGATGTGTGGTGGGGAAAGGCAGAACCAATTTATGTAACTTCTTATCCTCGTGCTGTAGGCAACCACAAGGATGCTGGTTGGCGTTTCCCTAAGGGAGCTAAAGAAGGCCGATGTGGAGAGGTTAGCGATATATATTTTCATAATATAAAATGCTATAGTGAGAATGGATGTTTTATAGGAGGAGATACGGACGATAAGGTTAATAATATCTATTTGGATAATGTCGATCTTGTCCTCAAAAAAGTTACAAATTATCCTGGAGGCATCTATGATAGGCGTCCATGCGTGGGCGAAGGTTTCGTGAAATGCAAGACTTATGGTCTTTTTGTGGACAAAGCTAAAGACGTGAAAACGGAAAATTTTCGTGTGCGCTTACAAAAATCCTATGATGCTGAATCTTATGCAGGTGACTTTTCGTGGAAAAAACGTTCAACGGAGTAAAAAATTAAGTTTTTTTATGGTTTGATGTGCATATAAAGGGCTATTTTATAGTTTTTTTTAACTCGTATATATGACAAATGTAAAGAAAATGTGCATTTTTATGATGTTTTCTTTTGTAAATCGAAAGAAATCTATAAATTTGCCCACAATAAGCAACGATTAGGATTATTTTACAATATCGAATATTATATGTTGAATAAGGTTTTCACTCCTTCTTATATTTTTGAGACAAGTTGGGAGGTATGTAATAAAGTAGGAGGAATATATACAGTATTATCAACAAGAGCAAAGACACTTCAGGAGCTGTATAAGGATAAAATTCTATTTATAGGTCCTGACTTTTGGATCGAAAAGAAGAATCCGCTTTTTAAAGAAAGTAAATCGCTTCTGGCTGAATGGAAAGAGTATGCTGTAAATAGCGATAGACTTTCTATAAGGGTGGGAAGATGGCAAATTCCAGGAGAACCAATAGCTATACTTGTGGATTTTACAACTTTCTTTGAACAGAAGAATGACATATTCGCATGGGCATGGCAAAACTTTGGAGTCGATTCATTACATTCTTATGGGGATTATGATGAAAGCCTCATGTTCTCTTGGGCGGCTGGTAAGGTGGTGGAAAGCTACTATAAATTTTTCGGCTTAAAAAAGGACGATAATGTGATTTTCCAGTCACACGA
This sequence comes from Bacteroidaceae bacterium, assembly GCA_024695315.1. Classification (GTDB taxonomy): domain Bacteria; phylum Bacteroidota; class Bacteroidia; order Bacteroidales; family Bacteroidaceae; genus Minthosoma. Next base: position 3,200 of record JAILIJ010000227.1, on the reverse strand, counting down.
GTGGCAGACAAGTCTGGCTGCTTTATATGTACAGAAATTTGTGCCTGAAATAGCAACAATTTTTACTACACATGCCACAACAATAGGACGTAGTATTGCTGGTAATGGCAAACCTTTATATGACTACTTAAAAGCATATAATGGCGATCAGATGGCACGTGAACTTAATGTTGAGGCTAAGCACTCTGTTGAGAAACAAGCTGCACATCATGTGGATTGTTTCACTACCGTTTCTGAAATTACAGGTAAGGAATGTGAACAACTCTTAGATAAGCCTGCGGACGTTATTCTTATGAATGGATTTGAGGACGATTTCGTACCAAAGGGTAAGGAGTTCGACAAGGCAAGAAAACAAGCCAGAGAGCTTCTTTTGAAGGTTGCCAACACGTTGATGGGTACATCCCTTACAGACGACACAATTATCGTTAGTACGGGTGGACGATATGAATATAAAAACAAGGGCATTGATCTCTATATCGATTCCTTGAACAGATTGCGATTTGATTCGCGTCTTGATAAGAATGTGCTTGCATTCGTAATGGTACCTGCATGGATGAAACAAGCACGTGCCGATTTGAAGAGCGCTATAGAAAAGACTGCAAAGAGAGAAGGAGAGGGACCTATTGGAGATCCACGCATTACACATGAGCTTAATGAGCCTTGGAATGATCGCGTGCTCAATCAAATGGGATGGCTCGGAATGAACAATTCTCCTTCTGATAAGGTAAAGGTCATTTTCGTTCCTTGCTATCTTGATGGTGCCGATGGAATATTCAATAAGCACTATTATGATTTGCTTATCGGTAATGATTTGACGATTTTCCCTTCTTATTACGAGCCTTGGGGATATACACCTACCGAATCGGTAGCTTTCCACGTTCCTTGCATTACTACAGATCTTGCAGGATTCGGACTTTGGACAAATAGTTTGAAGGGCTCATGGAGCGAAATTGAAGATGGAGTAAAGACTGTACATCGCTCAGATTATAATTTTGAAGATGTATCAGAAGAAATAAAGAATACGATTGTAGACTTCTCAAAAATGGACGTAAAGTCAGTTGCTGCCTCACGAAAGAAAGCGGCAGAAGTTGCAGAGAAGGCTTTGTGGAAACATTTCATAAAGTATTACTATCAAGCATACGACATAGCTATCCGCAATCGCGATGCACGTATTCAATAAGTGATATGAATAATTTTATCTATTAATAACCTCTAACAATGTTATTATTATGAGAATTAAAGCAAGTAATGCAAATACGCCTAACTGGCGTGAGATAAGTGTTAGATCTTATGTACCAGAGGCTCTTAAGCCATTGGATGAAATCGCACATAACCTTTGGTGGTCATGGAATTCAGACGCCAAGAAACTATATAAGGATCTTGATCCTGCTATTTGGAAGCAGGTTCACCAGAACCCAGTTATGCTTCTTGCTCGTATGAACTACGAGAGACTTGAGGAGTTGTCAAAGGATAAGAAGATACTCGATCGTGTAAATAAGCTCTACAAGGAGTTCCGTGAGTATATGGATGTGAAGCCAGACACAAAGCGTCCTTCTGTAGCTTACCTTTGTATGGAGTATGGTCTTAGCCATGTTCTCAAGATCTATTCTGGAGGTCTTGGAATTCTTGCTGGTGACTACATCAAGGAAGCTTCAGACTCAAATGTTGACATGTGTGCTGTAGGTTTCCTCTATCGTTACGGATACTTCACTCAGACACTCTCTATGGACGGTCAGCAGATTGCTAACTACGAGGCTCAGAACTTTGCTCAACTTCCAATTGAACGTGAGCTTGATGAGAATGGACAGCCTGTAGTTGTTGACGTTCCTTATAACAACTATATTGTTCACGCATATATTTGGCGTGTAAACGTTGGTCGTGTAAAACTTTATCTTCTCGATACTGATAACGAGATGAATTCTGAGTTCGACCGTTCTATTACTCATGCCCTCTATGGTGGTGATTGGGAAAACCGTATCAAGCAGGAGATTCTCCTCGGTATTGGTGGTGTTCTTGCTCTACAGAAGCTAGGCATCCAGAAGGATATTTACCATTGTAACGAAGGACATGCAGCTCTTGCTAACGTTCAGCGTCTTGTTGATTACGTAAAGAGTGGTATGTCATTCAATGAGGCTCTTGAAGTTGTTCGTACATCTTCTCTCTATACAGTACATACTCCAGTACCTGCTGGTCATGACTACTTTGACGAGGGACTCTTTGGCAAGTATATGGGACAGTATCCAGCTCAGCTTGGCATCTCTTGGGATGAATTCATCGGCATGGGACGTATCAATCCTGATGATAAGTCAGAGCGTTTCTGTATGTCTACTTTTGCTTGCAACACTTGCTCTTGGGTAAATGGTGTAAGTTGGCTTCACGGAAAGGTGTCTAAGGAGATGTTTAACGGTATCTGGAAGGGCTATTATCCAGAAGAGCTTGACAACGTAGGATATGTTACTAATGGTGTTCACATGCCTACATGGACAGCATCTGAGTGGAGAACTGTTTATGGCAAGTATTTCGACAAGAACTATCTTGCTGACCAGTCAAACGCAAAACTCTGGGAAGCTATCTACAACGTGCCTGATCAGGAAATATGGAACACTCGTCTTGCACTTAAGGCAAAGCTTATTGACCATATCAAGGCTGCATTCCGCGAGGATTGGCTCAAGAATCAGGGCGACCCATCACGTATCGTTTCTATTCTTGAGAAGATTTCTCCAAATGCCCTTACTATTGGATTTGCACGTCGTTTCGCAACATACAAGCGTGCACACCTTCTTTTCTCAGATCTCGACCGTTTGTCAAAGATTGTCAACAATCCTAACTATCCTGTACAGTTCCTCTTTGCAGGAAAGGCACACCCACATGATGGAGCAGGTCAGGGACTTATCAAGAAGATTTATGAGATTAGCCGTCGTCCTGAGTTCCTTGGTAAGATTATCTTCCTCGAGAACTACGACATGCAGCTTGCTCGTCGTCTTGTGACTGGTGTTGATATTTGGATGAACACTCCAACTCGTCCACTTGAGGCTTCAGGTACATCTGGTGAGAAGGCCCTTATGAATGGTGTCGTAAACCTCTCCGTACTCGACGGATGGTGGCTTGAAGGTTACCGTGAGGGTGCTGGATGGGCTCTTACTGAGAAGCGTACATTCCAGGATCAGGGACAGCAGGATGCTCTCGATGCTGCTACTATC
>JAILIJ010000225.1 GCA_024695315.1 Bacteroidaceae bacterium | reverse complement strand
GTATTAGTGGTATTCCTCAAATTATGCTTTTCTCACCAGACGGAACTATCCTTGCCCGTGATTTAAGAGGCGAAGATATTGAGCAGAAACTCGCAGAGATTTTTGCAGAATAAGACAAATTCTTGATAATGGATGGCAGGTTTTTGTCCCCCACAACATGATAATAAACAATTTGTAAAAATCTGCACACAAATAAAAAATAGGGGAAAAGAATAGCCAACATAGCATATACTACCAATAAAAAATACTTATCATGAAAAAAATATTTATACTTTTGGGCATCATACTAACTTCTGTGAATATGCAAGCCCAATACAGAGAAAACTGGGAACCTACAGGAAATTGGCCTTTCATAAATCAGAAATTTAGAAGCGCTAATGTATACCACGGCATTTTCAAGAAAACGAAAACTCAAGTGCCATGTAATATTCACGTTGAAAAACTCACTCTTTGGTTCTCACAAAACGACACCTTGAAAGAGGCTGTGGCAGGCTCAGTAAATAGAGTAGAATTTCCGAATGGAGATGTTTACATGCCACTGCCAGAGGGATTGGCACGTGTGGTAAAGGAAGATACTTTACAAGGACAAATAGCTCGACTTTTTTGCGTACGCAAATTAAATAGAAAGGCACTCGACCAAAGAGGAGTAGATAACCTCAACAAAACTCAAAACCTGCTACAATCATCAGGAGGAGGCTTCATGTCGGCATACCTTTCTGCTGTCGCTGATGCCAATAGCGAGCAAGAAGAAAATCTGCCTCTTCCTATGAAAAATACGTTTTACATACAGTTCAAGGGCGAAATCTTCATAGCAACAACAAAAAATATACTTGCAAAAATACGATCTGAGAGAAAAAAGGAATACAAGGCATATACACGTTCCGCAGAGATAATATCTGAGAATGAAAGTTCAATGCTAAAGGTTTGGAACGACTTTTTCGTTAAGTATTAGACGGGCTTACGGGACAGCAGATAAAAAACGAGAAATATAGGACTTTATAATAGAAAAAAAATACGGGTCCTGACAAATTCAAGACCCGCAATGTTTATATTTGAGTATTTCTCAATCTTTACACTTCCCATCCCAAAGCACTTGCTCCAAGAACGGCTGCATTCTTATCCATCAAACCAGATATTAAGAACTTTGCCTTATTTCTGAAAATAGGAAGAACGCTTGCCTCATACGACTCACGGATAGGCTTCATAAGAAGTTCACCAGCATGACAAAGACCACCGAAGAAGATAAAGGCTTCAGGACTAGAAAATGCTGTAAAGTCAGCACATGCCTCGCCAAGCATCTTACCAGTCATATTGTAAATATCAATAGCAACTTCGTCACCATTATTTGCGGCAATATTAACATCGAGAGCCTCAAGAGTATCTAACGGCTTTTGGCGCAAGACAGATGCACGATCAGAGGTAGTGAGAATTTCCTTAGCAGTACGTGCAACACCAGTGGCAGAACAATAGGCTTCCAAACATCCCTTACGTCCGCATCCACACTGTCTACCATTGCCGCCACGAACCATAATGACATGTCCAAGTTCGCCAGCAAATCCATCACAACCATAAACAAGCTGTCCGTTGATTACTATTCCAGACCCAACTCCTGTACCCAAAGTGATGACTATAAAATTTTTCATATCCTTGGCAATACCGTATTTCATTTCTCCCATGGCAGCCGCATTAGCGTCATTAGTAAGTTTAACACCCAACCCACCAAGCTGCTCACTAAACATCTGTGCCAAAGGAACCACACCATTATGTCCCCAACTAAGGTTAGGAGCAAATTCAATAGTGCCTTTATAATAATTTCCATTTGGAGCACCAATGCCCATACCTTGAATGTTATTTAAGCCTCCTACACGCTCTATAATAGGCTTAAGACACTCCACTCCAGCTGTGACAAATTCAGCAGCAGTAGCATACTTTTGAGTTTTAATTGAATTATCGGCAATGACATTGCCAATTTGATCGACGACTCCGAACACAGTATTAGTTCCGCCAAGGTCAACACCAATTACGTATGGTTTCATATAAATTGAAAAGTTTGATTAAGTATTTAGTTTTTTATCGTTTTATATATGGTTATACCATTAACTTGAGCAAAATTACAAAAAGTTTCTATAACAGAACTAGATTCTACAAAAAAATGACTACTTTTGCAATTATAATCCGAATATAATAATAATTATCAAGAATGAAAACATTACTTTCAACCATATTCTGCATTTTATCAGCCCTTAGCATCAATGCTCAAGAGCCTATTAGCATTGACCTTTGGCCAAATGGACTTCCTAATAGTAATGGCATCGACAAGACAGAAGCTTTCGATGATTCTAAGAATAATTTCAAACCAAATATAAAAGTTTTTCTTCCAAAAGCTGAGAAGGCAAACGGTATGGCTATCGTATGCTGCCCTGGTGGTGGATATACTCATCTTGCCGTTGGACACGAAGGATATGACTGGGCACCATACTTCAATGACCTTGGTTTTGCTTTCATCGTACTCAAGTACCGTATGCCACATGGGGTTACGGAAGTTCCTATCAGCGATGCTAAGGAGGCGCTTAGAGTAGTAAGAGAAAATGCTAAAAAATGGAATATCGACCCTAAGAAAGTCGGCATCATGGGGTCAAGCGCTGGAGGACACCTTGCTACAACCGTAGCAACTCATAGTGAACCAGGCACAGAGCCATATTTTCAAATCCTCTTCTACCCTGTCGTAACTTTTGACGCCTTATATACACACATGGGCTCACGAAACGGACTAATCGGAGAGAAACCGACATACGATCAGATTTGTCTATACAGCAATGAAAAGCAGGTAAGTTCAAACACTCCTCCAGCTATTATGCTGTTATCCGACGATGATAAAACAGTGCCTTCTGCAAACAGCGTGAATTACTATCTAGCGCTAAAACGTCATGGTGTACGAGCATCTTTATACATCTACCCTTCTGGAGGACACGGATGGGGATATAGAAAAAACTTTAAGTATAACACAGAAATGCTCTCCAACCTGACGTCTTGGTTACAAACACTAAAATAATAGACGTTCCTATATGGGTAACAACATTTTCTACAAACCGCGCAAACGCCTGATGCTCATCTATACTGGTGGCACCATTGGTATGATTAAAAATCCAGAGACTGGAGCACTTGACACATTTAACTTCGACCATCTCTGCAAACATGTACCAGAGTTTAAGCAGTTTGACTATGTCATACATAACTATCAATTCGACCCACCTATCGACTCTTCTGACATGAAGCCCGAACTTTGGGCAAAGTTGGTGAAAATTATAGATTACAACTATGACAACTTTGACGGATTCGTCATTCTTCACGGCACAGACACAATGGCCTACACGGCCTCAGCATTGAGTTTCATGCTTGAGAACCTTGGTAAGCCAGTAGTTCTTACCGGCTCACAGCTTCCAATAGGAGCTTTGAGAACTGACGGCAAGGAAAACTTATTAACGGCCATAGAATTGGCAGCTGCTCAAGACAAAAATGGACATCCACTTGTTCCTGAGGTGTGCGTCTTCTTTGGTCACAAACTTTTTAGAGGAAACCGCTGTACAAAGACTAGTTCTGAGAGTTTCAACGCTTTCGCATCTTTCAATTATCCTAGTCTAGCTACTTCAGCGATAAATATACATTTTAACGATTCTGCTATACATAAAATAGCAAATCAAAGGCCTTTTAAGGCACATACTGATGTAAGCAGCGAAGTGATAGCTTTCACTCTCTTCCCTGGCATACAACCAGTTCTCGTAAAACAAGTATTTGCCATGGACTGCGTCAAGGGAATTGTGTTGCGTACTTTCGGATCAGGAAATGCTCCTCGCGAACAGTGGCTTATCGACGCCATTAGCGAAGCGACAAAAAATGGCAAAGTGATAGTTAATGTCACACAATGTCAGAGCGGAGGCGTGGAAATGGGAATATACGAAACTGGACGCCAGCTAATAGAAGCAGGTGTCATCAGCGGACATGATATTACCGTCGAAGCAGCCATCACAAAACTTATGGTCCTCTTTGGACGAGGTTTTCGCGCATCCGAAGTTAGGCAACTTATGAGCCAATCACTCGTAGGCGAATTAACAGATTTATAAATTTATGCTTGAAATATTTAGCACCAACATACCGCAATTTATACCTTGGCAACAAACCATCGGAGTGGTGGATATGATTGTCAAGGGTACTATAATTGGAATCGTAGCATCAGCACCTATGGGTCCTGTAGGCGTTCTCTGTATTCAGCGAACACTAAACAAAGGACGATGGTACGGATTCGCTACTGGTTGTGGCGCTGCACTTAGTGATATCATATACGCAGTAATAACAGGATATGGACTTTCATTTGTTGTTGACTACATAGAGGACCCACATGTACTGTTTTGGCTACAGATTATAGGAAGCGTTCTCTTGTTTATCTTTGGCGTCTTCACCTTTAGAAGCAACCCTGTGCAATCTGTACGCCCAGTGTCTCACAACAAGGGGAATTTGATACACAATTTCATCACAGGATTGGCCGTAACAATATCAAATCCAGCAATAATATTCTTATTCATTGCTATGTTCAGCCAGTTCACATTCATAGTTCCAGACAATCCTATACCACAATCGGCAGGATACATTTTCATCATTGTCGGAGCACTATTATGGTGGTTCTGCCTTACTTGGATTATTGACAAAGTGCGCAACAAATTCGAGGAAAGAGGATTATGGATTATAAATCGTATAATTGGAGTGATAGTCATGGTTGTATCTGCATTCGTAGCTATATGGACAATCACCGGCAATAGCATTCCTTCGATGTATTAAAAGATTTTATAGACGCCAAACTCTATTAGTCTTTTTCTCTAAAGAATAGTATAGACATGTACATTTCAGAACAACTAAAACAAGCCAACATAGCAGAATATCTTCTATATATGTGGCAGGTGGAAGACACAATTCGTGCCTATGACCTAAATATAGAAAAGATTGCAAAAGAATACATACCAAGCTTTAAGCTCAACGAAGAAATGAGCGAGAAACTAAAAGGATGGTATGAAAATCTAATAGAAATGATGCATGAGGAAAGTAAAGAGAAAGAAGGACATCTTCAGATAAACCACAATATTATCCTTCTACTCAACGACCTCCATCTTCAAATTCTTAAATCACCTAAATATCCGTTCTATTCTGCCGCATACTACAAGGCCCTACCTTTCATTGTAGAATATCGCAATAAAAGCAACGGACAAGAAAAGACAGAAATAGAAAACTGCTTCGATGCACTTTATATGATAATGCTTCTTAAAGCTCAGGGCACTCAAGTCACACCAGAAACCTCAGCAGCAATAAGCGACATCGTGAAACTCTTAGGAATGCTTAGCGATTACTACAAAAAAGATAAGGCAAACGAACTTGAATTGTAATTTCAAAATTCTCGATTTTTATTCTTCAAGAATATCTAATAAGCAATAGTTATGAATATTTTAATCACAGGATGTAACGGCCAGCTTGGTAACGAAATGCAACTCCTTGCTAAGGCTAATCCACAACATCAATATTTCCTCACAGATATTATCATTCCGGAAGGTTTGAAAGCTTCTGTTCTTGACGCAACAAAGAAAGAAGATGTAGAGAAGTTTGTTGAAGAAAACAATATAGACTGCATCGTCAACTGCGCAGCATATACAGCTGTAGACAAAGCAGAATCCGACAAATCTTTATGCGAAAAAATCAATACTGACGCACCTGGCATTCTTGCAGAAGTCATAGGAAAGCGCGGAGGTAGCATGATCCACGTTAGTACGGACTACGTTTTTGACGGAACAAACCACACTCCATATAAAGAAGAACAAGCTACATGCCCTAATTCGGTTTATGGAATAACAAAACTTGCTGGTGAAAAGAAAGTTCAGGCGGGATGTAAGAACAGCATGATCATCCGTACAGCATGGCTTTACTCAATATATGGCAATAATTTTGTAAAAACTATGATTCGTCTCGGAAAGGAAAAGAGCGAACTTGGAGTAATATTTGACCAAATAGGTACTCCGACCTATGCTCGCGACCTTGCTGTTGCCATCATGACTGCAATTAACAAGGGCATCGTTCCTGGCATATACCATTTCTCAAATGAAGGCGTTATTTCATGGTACGACTTCACAAAGGCTATCCACCGCATAGCTGGCATCAAGAATTGTAAAGTACGCCCTCTTCACACAGACGAGTATCCGACTGCAGCCGCACGTCCTCACTATTCTGTACTTGACAAAACTAAGATTAAGAACACATACGGCATAGAAGTTCCTTATTGGGAAGATTCGCTTACAGAATGTATTGCTTTATTGAATAAATAAAGCATACAATAAATATACAACAAAGAGGTTGTGTCAACTATTTTTGACACAACCTCTTTTCTTGTTTGAAACAATATATATTCATCTAATCGTCTACGCTTTGTCTCAACACCAACTTTATTTCCACCTACTCACTAATACAGAAAAAACAAACTAATCATGCAGAACATTTTGTTCATCGAAACAGAAAAAAATCTTTATTCCTACTGGACAATTCTATGCCCATTGCGAAACAATTCTTAAAATCACGGCGTGATTCGGAAAATCTCTTCAAAATAATAGAACTATTCCTGCTGAACTTTACAAAAAATGTTGCGCTCAAATGGAAGATTTATCCAGCATTAAGTGCCTCTCATCACAGCCTACAACTAAAAATGCTAACAAAAATGACTTGTTTAATCAACGTTTGAGCAGTGTTTGAGCACCGCTCAAACACTGCTCAAACACTGCTCAAAAATAGATCTCATCAACGCCGCTGACAATCAGCTTACTCTTTTCTAAATAAATTCGTCTAACTCACGTTATTTACGTGTTTTTGTATTGTAAAAAACAACTTTATCATCAGTTCCAGCCAAACGAGGATTCTTGGCAGACAAATCCAACTGAAAATATTTATTATCAATTGTCCAATATGTACCACCACCTTGAATACATATCGGATAATTCATGAACTGAGAGGCTCCGCCAAAGCGCAGTTTACCATTAGCATACTCTATCTGAGCATTTGCTAAATTTGACATTACAAACGAAACAACGACTGCAATGTACCTAAAAAAATAATTAGAACTTATCATAATATGAATTACTTAAAAATTTCTTACCGTTTTTAATATATACATGTGAAGAGACATTTATGCATCTATCATCATTCTTTTTATTATTTACTACTTCTGTAGCCTCATCTGTTGCTTTTATATCCAAATAAGTGCTACTACGAGAAAACGAATCCGCGCTTATAACATCACCATCGCCAAAGTCGCAATATTCCAAACATACATAATCGTTTTCTCCATAATGATATGGAAGTCCTATGAATGAACCGAAATCCGTTCCTACTCCGTCTAAGACATATATATCCCAAAGAAGCCGAGGCACATCTTGCACTAATTCTTCTATATTATCAATACGCCACCTCTTGAAAGTTTTGCAGCCAATGGAAATTTCATCAGTGCCATCATATTCATTAACCAAACCAGAAAAAAGTATATGAAAGGTATGTTCAAATGGTTCTGCAAAGTCAAAATATAAACGTGCATCATTAGAAGAATATTTATACACTTTTCCATCTTCTTCGAACGCAACAGTATTAAAACTTTTCTCTGGATACTGGAGGTCTGTGACCGACAACTTTGTACACACACGTCCGCCCTTCACAGTATCGCCAGCAACAGCAACCGTAAATCGGTATGGTTCATGACTTTTATCGCCATCAACAAGATCCTTTATGGCATAATGCCATACCTTTCCTTTTGTAAAAAAAGGACGATAATTTTGCGCATGGGTGTTAATCCCGCAAAGCAAAACAAAAAAAGAAAATAAAAAAAGTTTCATAGAATTATTTTTTGTTAATTTTAAATTTAGCATTCTTATTTACTACAACTTCTGGTTTAACAACAACTCTGTCTGCTGTTATTTCTGTATAACCCTCTTTAAACAATACAGGACCTTTTTCTTTTGATGATGTAACATCAGAGCCAATAAATAACGTGAGTTCGATGAATTTTAATTGTTTGTAAATTTTGTAATTAGCGGAAAATGTTGCACATTTAAGGTGCTTAATCAGAAAGAGCAACAACAATATTCCGCTATGTTTAGCGAAAGCAAAGTTACAGAAATTTTCTTTATGACAGATGAGTTCTGCAAGGTTTTTAACCGTATGATGGCAAAATATTCCATAGATAGTGCTAATAAACCTCTCAAACGCAAATATCATCGGGACTCGACCATGTCGGATGCTGAGGTTATGGTTATCATGATT
>JAILIJ010000215.1 GCA_024695315.1 Bacteroidaceae bacterium | reverse complement strand
AATGATTGTGCCTTGTGATAGCTTCAAAATTGGTGAGTTGGTGATGAAGTAGGTGATATCATTCGAAATTCTGCAGTTTGAAACTATCACAAGGCACAATCATTCCAAATATACCTTTTTTACACTCAACTTCAAAAGTATCCCCCTTATTACAAGCAACATTAACTGTAGCATATTTTGCCTTTTCGTCACCTACAGTTTCTGTCTTTGTATAGTGGTTTACATTATCCCCATTAGACTTCATGCTCCAAGTATCTACAACATGAACCTTTACTTTCAGATAAGACCCATTTCCCAAGTATCTATTCGGTACAAAAACACAAAAAACAGCTACACTCCATACCGCCACAATACAGAAGAAATATCTTAGAATTCCATATAAACAAGTTGAGAAGAAATTACCAATATTATCACTTGCATTTGCCATAAAAGACCATGTATACTTTTTCTTCACCAGTCCCATAACAGACGAAGCAATCAACAAAGCAAGAAAATATATCCATAGAGGTAAAGAAAAAGGCAAGAATGTTTGATCAAATGCCATTACCCCATATATAAAAACAAGGCAAACAGCCAAAATCACCAAAACAGACAAGACATTATCAATAAAAGTAATTCCAGTGATAGAGAAAATAGCCCCCGCATTATGTGCCCTATTAGCAGAACGAGACACAAATTCAAAACGTCCTCTTTTTCTCATTCTAAAACTAAGCGACATTTTATCACCTTTCAATGGCGATTTACGAGGAACATACTCCACTTCCTTATCACCCAGGAGTTCAAGAGCCAAAGCATCATCGTACATTCCCTTATCATCTGTTGCTCCGACTTTATAAGCATTATTGCGCGAGTCAATAACATCAATATCCTTTTCCGCCCCGCTTGTCATATAAAGAAGAGTGCCCCGTCCAACGCCCTTCACTGATCCGTCAGCATCAAACCAAGCACTAAGTTCTCCTCTTGCCCCAAGACCGAGCATCATTTTCATGCACACACGTACAAACGCACATGAAGACATTCCCTGCGGCATAATGACTACATACATATTATTTTTAGCTGTGCTGTACATCTCAATATTCTTGATGTAGCCATCACCTACTTTGTCCTTAATTACTGCCTTAACGCCATTTTCGTCAAGACCTTCAAAAATAACCAGATTATCAGTCATCGTATCTTACTGCAGCTCGTTTGGTTCAAAATTTATGAATAATTCCTTTCCTGTCACAGTGCCCTTGTAGCGGTATCCGAGTCCCTTGCTGCATGCAACACAACAATTTAGAAAATATCTCATCGTATTCTCATTAGCCTTCAAGGAAGATTTTAGTTGTGCGCGCACGGTTTCTTTTCTACCAATCAAATCGTCAAGAGTATATAATTGTTCCAAAGCCGTATAAGAATATACAACATACATATCCTCAATCTTGACACTATCGAGCACAATATCCGAGTCAATCTGAACTGGGCATTGACTATTAGCAAGTTCTACCTGTTCTTCAAGTGCTTCACGTGGATTAACAGGCATTTGTTCAGCCTCAGTGCCATACGCTTTGCTCAATTCGTCATGAGTAAAACTTACTTTTACATCTTTGCCCGACTCTTTTCCCACGTATTTAAAAACAAGGGTAGCCTTTTCCTCAATCATGTATTGCAACATTTCTTGCAAAGTAGAATCACTTGAAGAGAAAATACCAAGCGCCCCTTCTTTCACAACATCCATCTGTTCAGAAAGTAAGTCAATATTCATCACTTTCTCGTTAACAGTAAGTACTGCGATCACGCTGTCATTATTAAAATCAATCGACGTAAAATCGCCCACAATGCCACATGACAAAGGGAGTCCCTTTCCCACTTCATCAACCAGCTGTTGTAGTTTAGACTTCTGTTGACAAGATGCGAAAAACGCAAAAACGGCAATTATCATCAATGCCGAAAGTGTTTTGAGAATTGCTTTCATTGTATTTTAATTTCTGTTTTGTTCACGAAGGAATCAACATGTAAACGTATATAGAATATTACATTTCATCAATGTCACCCATTCCATTACACGTCTCATTTTCCCCCAAACATAATTGTTCATCTCATTCCCGAATATCTATCATTCAAATCTCTCTATAGTAAAATAGTCAGATTTCTCACTTCTAAAATAGTCATCATTTCTTTTATTCGCCACAAATGTAAGTATTTTATGCGAAATACTGAAATGTTTTCAAGAAAAAAAGGACAATTTTCATATTAAAACACAAAAAAAGCAACATTTATCTATGGTAAACGCCCACAATCCTTATTGTCTTTTACCACTTTTCATATCATCAGTCAATCGTGTTGAGACATTTGAAGGAGTATCAAAAGCCGATTCAGACACACTAATACTCATGCTAAAACTATCATTAAACTTATAAGTAAATTCAGCTCCAATCTCCGCACATCTATTCACAAATGGAAGGGCCTGAGGTCTTGTCCATCCATTATTTGGAGAATATGTGTAACTACCGTAAATTGTGGCACTTATTTTTTCATTAAAAGCATAATTAGCCATTCCGTATAGTGTGCCAGTATAGATATCAGTATTGAACATATTAAATTGTGACAATGTACCTCCCAAAGCCCAAGTCCAATGCTGATCTACTTTTTTAGCGTAAAGCATCGACAAGTTTGTAAAAAAACTTGCTCCCCTAAACGGATTATCTTTTCCGAAGCCAACAGTTACGCCTGCATCAATAGAAAGGTTCAATCCTTCATGAATATCCCATAGACCACCTATTCCAAAAGGAGACACAGGACTCCAAACCGTAAACAAATAAGGCTTGTTAAATGTGCTCGTTCCCAGTCCTGCAAAATTTAAAGTGTCGTCCGTACAATTAGTCTGACAATTATCATAATTACCCTCCAGCGGCTCAAGTACAGCCTCATCATCTGCAACCATTTCCATAGTAGCAGTCTGATTATTCATTTTTGAAATTCTATCATCACGAATAACTTCTTGTGCCCCAAGCTTCATAACACCAGCCACAGAGACGAATATTAACATAATCACAAAATGTTTCATGTTGTCTCGAATTATTTTTCTAGCAAAAATACGGTATTATATTATCACTTCAAAAGATTTTAATCTTTTTTACGATATTCGCTGGGTGGAGAGCAAGGGGGACTTGGATATCAATGTTTTTAGCAACTAGCCCCAGGAAGTCCCAAATATGTTCCTTCTCATCAAAAATAAAAAAAGGAGGCCTCATAGCCACCTTATCATATTATCATCAACAAACACATATATGAGGATGTACCTCTCTACCCCACCTCCTTCGACAACCCTTCGTAATACCTTCGTATTTCCTTTTAATTTTCTTCGATGATGAGCATAAATTCTTTTCGATTAAAATTCCTTCTCATCCCCTCTGATAATCTAAGGTGGAGGACATCGTCAGATGAATATTCAAATATAACAATAGCACAGTAATTTTCCAAATTTGGCCCTTCAATTCATGCAATATTTAAGTTTATTTAACTTTTATATTGGTCTTTTTTAGCAAAGCTATTTTATTTGACATATCGACTTACCTTTTTTAAAAATTACTTATCATAAAAAACTGCATGTATTTATCGTAAAAAATTCTCAACTGAGCAAAAGAAATCTGCCCAGCTGAGAAATATAATTTACTCTAAGTTCTTATAAAAAATAATAATTGTTTTTACTTATTAGAAACATCGCCTATACGTTCAAGAGTGAAACCATGAGCCGAAAACCATCCATTAAATTTTTCCCCATTTGTAAGTTTTGAATCTGTTGTAACTCCAAAACACAATATGCCGTTATTCTCGACCACAATATTATCTATATACACATAGCTCCATCCAAAGCCCCTACCTCTATTTGCATACTTAACGGCCTCCTTCATATTATTGACATCCACTTTATGTCTTATGCCTTCTTCATCTGTGAATTTAAATGAGTTTATGTAAGCCTTATCCTCAAGTTTATCAACCAAAGCCTTAACAATTTTATCCTCATTATAAGTACTATCAGTTGCAGCTTTCCAAATATTACCCTCCTTATAAGCACAAACAGGAATCTGCTTCACCATCATCGAAGAGTCCCCTTTCGATTCCTCGAAAACATATATGAAAGCTCCTTCTTTACTTGCTCTACATTCAGCCACCAACCTATACACACCACTTTCCACATATTCCTTAGCACGCGCCGTATAAACCATCGGTCTGTTCACATCCTGCCTATAAGCATCAAGATACCTAATATCTCGCTCCCCAGTCATATATTCTCCACTTTTAGTATACCTATTATTAGAGCATCCCTCTGCAGAAATAAGTTCCCAACCATTATAAGTAAAGAAATCGAAGTCTGTATTATTAAATGGAATACCATTTATTTCCCTACGCTTAGTTATCTGTCCATCATGTAACTCATTCCAATTTTCCTTAAACTCAGCTATCACAGAACAACATTTATAGTACGACATCCAAGCGATAAATACAGCAATTACCCATGTGCTTACTAAAACAATTTTTGATGTTGAGGATAATGTTCTTTTATTTGAGCGTAACTTTCGGAAAAGCATAACTATAGGCAATATAACAGCAATAAGTAAGCCTAACAATCCAAACCATACCCACCATCCACACTCTTCGTATAATGATGGCAAGAATTCTAATTCAGATCCAGAGTCAGCAAAAGGCAAGAAAGGAATAGCAAACATCATCAACAATATGGCTAAAAGTATTATTAAAAATACAAAGATAAAAGGGAATAATAAAACAAGAAGACATCCCCCTGCCATAAATTTCAGACACCCATCTCCATTATTTCCATTATTGCTATACTTCACATACTCTTGTTTTTTATAATCATTAGTAGATGATTCATTTATTATTTCCTCGTTGAGATTCTCAGGATTAACTTCCACCCCCTTCATTCTTAAATTATCCTCCGGAGTATTAGCATAAGGAACAATAAACCAAAGTACAATATAAGCCAAAGGGATGCCAAAAGAGAACACAAAAGGCATGTTAAATCCCATTAATCCTATCATATAAAAAACACTGTCAATACCATCTGCCAAATATGGCATGAAAAAAGCAAGGACAATAACTCCCAAACGCCATACAACAGGATCGCCAATGCCAAAATAGGTAGACAATCCAGCACATACACCTCCCAAGACTTTTTCTTGTCTATTACGGAATAGTCGTCGTCCTTTAATATTTGCCTTTGCTTTTTCAAATAAAGACTCTCTGTATTGTCCCTCAGATTTTTCGTTTGTAAATGAGTTCTCATGATTTTCGGAATTTTCATTAGAATTTGCATTCTCCTGACTCTCATCCCCTCCGTCCTCTTCTATTTCCGCAGGATTACCTATAGTATTTATAATTTCCTTAACATTTTCGATATTGATGGCTTGAGCACCAGCCTCCCTTTGTTGCCACAGAAGCTCTGCTACTCGATGTTCTATGTCATCAGATATTTCTTCTCCACCTTCTTGACGAGAAAAATAGCTTTTCATACTTTCCAAGTAACGCTCCAAAAGATTGTATGCGTCTTCGTCAATAGAATAAAGTGTGCCAAACAGGTTTATTGATATATTCTTTTTCATTTTAGTATGTATGTTTTCGTAGTTTTAAATATTGTGATAATCGGGTGTTTCAGTTAACGTTGTGTCAGCGTATGTCTCCGAATTTCCATGATTTTCATTTTTAACACCTTTAGATTCATTCAACTTTTCCTTTGGGAATCTCAACACATTTACAGTAAAAGCCAACTCGTCCCAGCTCTCATCAAGCTGTCGTAGGGCTTCTTCTCCATCCAAAGTTAAAGCATAATATTTTCTTGGCGGCCCTTGAGTACTCTCTTGCCAGTCATACTTCAGCAACTTATCATTTTTCAGTCGAGTCAACAAAGGATATAGAGTTCCTTCAACTACTATCATCTTAGCTTCCTTCAACTGTACAATAATATCATTTGCATAAGAAGGTTGACGATGCAAGATAAGCATAATGCAATACTCAAGCATTCCTTTTCGCATTTGCGATTTAGTATTGTCAACACTCATTTTTTCTTTGTATAATATTAGTTCTTTATTATACTGCAAATCTATGCAATATTACATTACCTTGCATTACATAGTACCATATTTTTTACTGTTTTATATAAAAAATTATCGTATTTATACTTTTACAAAC
>JAILIJ010000207.1 GCA_024695315.1 Bacteroidaceae bacterium | reverse complement strand
CTGGTCAAGGAAGAATTTTGCTTGTTCAAGATATTTCTTATCGCCAGTGGCAAGATAAAGCTTAGCAAGACCCATTTCTGCAATCTGGTGTCCAGGAACTACATGCGCCTGACCTTCCTTGCTACCAACTTCTTTACATACGTTATCGGCATATTTGATAGCAATATTAAGGAGACTTTTCTTTCCTGTTGCATAATAGTGGGCAACGGCAGCTTCGCAAAGATGTCCTAGATTGTAGAATTCATGCGAAAGATCTTCAACACGCTCCCATCGCTTAGAACCAGACCAGTTATGAGGATGTTCTGGATTCATGGTGCGGAATGTATTAAGATATCCGTCTGGTTCCTGTCCGCTTGCTATAACTGCAATTACACTATCGCAATATTTGTCCAAACTCTTACCCTTGAATGTTGCATTTGGGTATGTTTGCATAAGGTAGCTGGCACCCTCAAGAGTTTTGTATGGGTCTGTATCATCAAAAGTGTATGCATGTTGATCAACCTTGAACACCTTTGAAGGATCTTTTATATGTTGAGAAGCACGAGTGAAGTTTTCATACCTATTAGTCTCTTCACATTTGCTGAATGCAAGAGGTATGGTAACATTTCTGCTCGCTTCCAAACGCTGTCCCCAGAAAGTACCTTGTGTAACCTTTACACTCGTAAATGGCACCTGTGTGATAGGGTAGCCAGATTTGTCTTGTGCTTGCACTCCAAGTGAAAGAGTGGCAGCCATAGATAATGCTAAAATTTTTTTCATTTAGATATGATTATATTAGTGTTAAGTATTTTCCACAAAGTTATGGATATTTATTAAAATTCCTATAGGTTAAAAATCCATTTTTTATGATTTGCACTATATTGTTCCAATCTTGTACGATTTTTATATTTCGAGATTTGTTGATTTAAGATTTGTATTGTTCTTTTTGTATCTATTTTTTAAAATATTATTACAATTAAATGCCATAAGTTTCATCAAATCAAAATTTTTTATATTTTTGCATCGTAAATTTAAAAACCTGACGAAAAAACTTTTTTGTATTTGTATACCAATAAACAAGAAAATAAATCTATTAAAATCAAACTAAAAACGAAATGAGTAAAAAGCTATTTTCTCCAATGTGGAAGAAGTGTGCGTTTACGTATGCGCTTCTTTTCATGTTAAGTTCTGTTTCTATGCTTGCTCAGAAAGTGACTGGTGTAGTTAAGGACAACAATGGCGAACCACTCGCAGGAGTGAATGTCGTCGAAAAAGGCGTCAAAACTAATGGTACAGTAACAAAACTTGACGGTTCTTATGAAATCAATGTTGACAAGGGAAAGACTATCGTATTCTCTTTCATTGGTTTTGAAACAAAAGAGTCTAAAGTTAAAGGGCCTAAATTAAATGTGTATCTTAATGAGGACTCTAAACTTATGAGTGATGTGGTTGTTGTAGGTTATGGTAGTATGCAGCGTAAAGACGTCACTTCATCTATTACTACTGTAAAGGCTGACGACCTTAATAAAGGTGTGTTTACTGATCCGGCTCAGATGCTCCAAGGTAAAGTGCCTGGACTTGTCGTAACATCAACAGGAGACCCTAACGGTACTCCTTCGATAACCCTTCGTGGTGTCTCTACTCTTCGTGATGGAGCTATGTCACCTTATTATGTTATTGATGGTATTCCTGGTGTGGACATCTCTATGGTTGCTCCTGACGATATCGAAAGCATAGATGTACTTCGTGATGCTACAGCAACAGCAATTTATGGTTCTAAGGCTGCTAATGGAGTGATTATTATCACTACTAAGAGTGGTAAGTCTGGTAATACAAATGTTAGCTATAACGGATACGTAGGTTTTGACCAGATTTCTAAGACACTTGATATGATGAGCGCTGATGAGTTGCGTAGTCTATCACAGAAAGTCGGGATGACTCTGCCTAATGATAATGGCGGTAATACTGATTGGCAGGAAGAAGTACTTCGCACTGGTGTAAGCCACAATCACAATTTATCTATCAATGGCGGTAATGAGAAAACTAAATATATGTTTAGTGCTAACTATAGTGATCGTCAGGGCGTAGTTAAGGGATCTGACTTTAACCGCCTGAACTTACGTTCTTTAATATCTACTAAACTTCTTAAGGACTATTTGGATCTCTCTTTGGGTGCTAATCTTGTTTATGGTAAATATCAGGGAGTTTCTACAGGTATTGATGGAGCATCAGTTCTCGATGCTATGAATTATTATTCACCACTTAATCCTGTATATGATTCAGAAGGTAATTATTATTTAGACAAGACTTCTACACAGAATTTCAATCCTCTATCTATGATAAATGAGGATACTGGTGAAAACAATTGGAAGCGTCAGCAGTTTATTGCTAAGGCTACAGTACATATTATGGAAGGACTTGATTGGAATGCAAACTATTCTTTCAATAATCGTCAGCGTACATCAAGTTCATACAATACTTCTAAGTCTCAGATAAAAGAAGGATATAAAGGTTATAGTTCACGTAGCACATATTTCAATGATGAGCATTCATTTGAGACATTTGGTAACTATAATCACACTTGGGATGATATTCACAAATTGGCATTGATGGCTGGTTATTCTTGGGAACAGCGTACAACTGACGATGGTTTTGGAATGAGTGCTTATAATTTTGCAGATGACAACCTTAAATGGTATAGAATTGATTATGGAACATCTATCAATGTTACTGATAAGAGTAGTGGTGTGAAGCAAATAAGAAAAGACATATCTTTCTATGGTCGTGCAAACTACTCCTTTGATAGTAAATATATCTTACAGGCATCTATCCGTCGTGATGGTTCTTCTGTTTTCGGTAAAAACAATAAGTGGGCTACTTTCCCTTCTGTTAGTGCAGCATGGAATATTGTTGAGGAAGATTTTATGCAGAATCAGGATTTGTTCACAACACTTAAATTACGTGCAGGATACGGTGTAAGTGGTAACTCTATGGGATTTGACTACCTACAATCTGTTCAGACATTCACACTTGTTGATATTGTAAATAATGGATATGAAGTAGATAAGAATGCTAATCCTGACCTCAAATGGGAAAGCACAGGAATGTTTAACGTAGGTGTTGATTTCGCTTTCTTAGGAGGACGTATCAATGGTACTGTTGAGTTCTATAATAAAAAGACTACTGACCTTATTTGGTCATTCCCTGTTTCTACACTCAAGTATCCTTTTGGATCATATTTTGCTAATGTCGGCGAGATGACAAACCGTGGTATTGAATTCTCTATTAATGCTGATATAATTCAGAGCAAAGGTTTCAGATGGAACACAAATCTGAATTTGTCTCACAATATGAACCGTGTTGATAAACTTAATAATGAAAAGTTCCAGAGTGATAATTTCTACCAAGGAGATCCAAGAATAGCTGGTGTTTCTGCTAATGGTACAACTCAAAATATTATGGAAGACTATTCTATCGGTACTTTCTATACATACGAGTTTGCAGGATTTAATGATGAGGGACGCGCAACTTATTATGTACACGATGAGGAAACAGGAGCAAGAACTGGTGAGGTAACAACTGATCCACAGACAAAAGACAAGACTGTAACAGGTTCTGCTCAACCTAAATTGAATCTTGGTTGGAACAACACTTTAACTTGGAAAAACTGGACTGCTACTGTATTCTTTACAGGTGTATTCGGTAATAAAATATATAACGGTTCACGTGCTCAATATATGAGCTCTGAACTTTTCTCTAATGGTAAGAATGTTCTTAGCGACTTTGCTACAGAGCAAGTTGTAACTTTAGCAGATGGTACATCTACACTTGTTACAAGTTCTAACCTCCCATCAGATAGATGGATAGAAAATGGAAGTTACCTACGCCTCCAAACTCTTACTTTAGGTTACACGTTCAATAATTTTAATGGTTGGATTAAGAATCTTACAGTATACGGAACAGCTAACAATCTGTTTACTATTACTGGTTACAAAGGACTCGACCCTGAGGTAAATATGGGTGGTATTGCACCTGGAGTTGATTATCGTTGGACAACTTATCCACACACAAAGTCATATCTTCTTGGTGTAAAGGTTAATTTCTAAATCTGTATAATCTCTAAAAGATAAAGAAACAAATGAAAAATTATATAAAATTATTTCTTGCTACTGGGATTCTAGGACTTACAACAGGTTGTACAGACTTGGATGTAGATACAGTAGCTAATTATGATTACAATCCTAATCCTGACTTGAGTGGAGTATATACTCACTTACGTGGTACTATGGGACGTAGATATATGGAGGCGCAAGCTTTATCAAGCGATGAATGGGTTGGTATAAGCTTCGAAGGTGGATACTACGATTCTGGTACTTATGCTCATGCTTCACTTCATAATTATTCTCCAGATGATGCTTCTATTGGATGGTATGATGATATAACAGCAGGTATTACAAAAGCTAATAATAAAATCATTGAATTTGGAGATGATAAGGCTAACTCTGGTGCTGCAAGAGCTATGAGAGCTTATTTCCATTGGATTCTTATTGATAGCTATGGAGATGCTCCTATACTTGATCAGATTTTCGACGATAGTGTAAAAATACAACGTCACCCACGTGCTGAAGTTGCTCAATTTATAGCTGATGAACTTGAAGAGGTTATTCCTTATCTTTCAGAAGAGGTGACTGAGGAAACTTATGGCACAGCAACAAAGTGGATGGCTGAGGCTCTTCTTATTAAGCTTTATATTAACTGGCCGGTATATACAGCAAGTGATGTTACAGCTTATGATGCCGCAAATTATAAGAATGAAAAATTGAATCGTGTAGTTGAATTATGTGATGATATAATCAAGTCCGGAAAGTTTGACTTAACAGATTCTTATCGTTCTAAGTTCTATCCTAATAATGGATATCATATTAAGGATTTTATCTATGCAATTCCTTATGATACATATACTGCTACAGGTATGCAATATGGACGTCCACGTTCTTGGCGTCAGGCAAATACTGGTACAAGTTACTATGGAATGACTTTGTCTAAATCTTGTGGTGGAAACTTTTCTATGACTCCAGAAATGTCTGATTTGTTCTCACTTGATGGTGATGACCGTAATGGAGTAATCATAGGTGGACAAGTTTATATGCATGATCCTTTGACTTATGAAAAGACATCAACACCATTTACTTATAATGGAGAGCCTGTTGTACTTACTAAAGATATTACACTTAAAGATGAAAATGAAGAATTGAATACTGGAGCAGATGTAAATGGTTGGTCTCAGGGATACAAGTCAATTAAATGGTATATTACTGATGATGATTACAAGAATAATAGAAATCAGTCAAATGACCTTCCTATTTTCCGTTATGCAGATGTTATTCTTACTAAATGTGAGGCTATTCTTCGTGGTGCTAATGCTACAAATGGTGATACTCCACAGAGTCTATTTAACCAGATTCGTAAATATGTAAATGCTCCAGAAATAACAGCTAATCCAACGCTCGAGGAGTTGCTTGATGAGCGTGGAAGAGAGTTCTTCGATGAGAACTGGAGACGTAACGATATGATACGTTTTGGTACTTTTGAGAGCGAATATGGATTCCATAAAAAGGGATTCCCTACTGCACGTTTTGATAAGACTTGTCGTGTTTTCCCTATTCCTACAACAACTCTTAACAATAACCCAGGTTTCAAACAGAATGAAGGTTATTAAGATTTAGGTAAAAAATTATAATTTTTGAACATATTATAGGCATGCTTGTAAGAAAATATTCTTCAAGCATGCCTTTGGTCTTACGAAAAAATATTAACTTTGCAGCAAACTGTATTATCATTCAAAATGAACTTCGACTGGAATGGCGAATATTCGCGCTTAAATGCTGACTTCAAGACAAAAGAAGCCCGTCCTATAATAGGTATTACTGGTAACTACGACAAGGAAACTTGTACGTTGGCTGAAGGCTATTATCAGTCCGTAATAAAGGCAGGAGGAATACCTATGATTATTCCACCTTTCTTTGAGACTGATAGGCTCGGAGAACTTCTTGACCGTCTCGATGGAATTATATTTTCAGGAGGAGGAGATCCTAATCCTCTTCTATTTGGTGAGGAACCTATACGAGAACTTCATGGAATTACTCCAGAGCGAGATGTACAGGAACTTTTGCTTGTGAAGTTGGCTTATGACCGTCAGATTCCTATGCTTGGAATATGTAAGGGCATTCAAATGATAAATGCGGCTCTAGGTGGTACACTATATCAAGACATCTATTCTCAGATTAAGAATGAAGATGGGTCTACTGCAAAAATTATTAAACATTCGCAGGATCAAGATAGACGTTTTCCTTCACAATCTGTAAGGATAAATAAGGATAGTATTCTATATAAGATTTTTAGTGATCCCAATAATAATGCGGAATACGAATCGTTTAGAGAGAATAGAACGCTTTATATTAATTCATTTCATCATCAGGCATGCAAAGAGCCTGCTCCATGTCTAAAGGTTGTTGCTACAGCTGTTGATGGAGTGATAGAGGCTGTAGAAAGTAATGAATTTAAGAGCATACTTGGAGTCCAGTGGCATCCAGAAACTTATATTCTAAGGCAAAATTATGAGATGTTACCAATCTTCTCTTGGCTTGTCAACGAATCTACAGAATTTAAGGCTGCTAAGAAACTTCATAATAAGATTCTAACTTTGGATTCACATTGTGATACGCCAATGTTTTTCCATCAAAATATTGATTTTGCATCTCGTGACCCACGTATATTAGTCGATCTTCACAAGATGACAGAAGGACACTTGGATTCAACAATCATGGTGGCTTATCTTCAGCAAAATGAACGTGATGATGAGAGTTTGTTGGCCGCAACGGCAAAAGCTAATCGTATATTGTCTCAGATTGAACAGATGGTGGCTATGAACTGCACTGCTGTAGATATTGCTTATACACCAGAAGATTTATGGAGACTAAAGGCTGTGGGGAAGAAGGCTATTATGATGGGTATTGAGAACGGATATGCTATAGGTAAGGATATTAGTAATGTTGAGGCTTTCCGTAAGCGTGGAGTAGTTTATATGACTCTTTGTCATAATGGCGATAATGATATTTGTGATTCTGCAAGACATAAAGTTAATACATGTCATCCTCTCGATAGTAGTGTTGACCCTTTGGGACAGAAAGGTGAACATGGTGGCGTGTCAGATTTCGGCTCTAGGGTAATTACAGAAATGAACCGTGTAGGTATGATGGTAGATTTAAGCCATGCTAGTGAAGAAAGTTTCTACGATGCTTTACAAATAAGTAAAAAGCCTATTGTATGTAGCCATTCTTCCTCAAAAGTACTTTGTAATCACCCACGTAATCTAACAGATGAACAGATGAAAGTTCTTGCAAAGGCTGGTGGAGTGGCACAGGTAACTTTTTATCATGGTTTCTTAAAAACTGAAGGACAAGCTACAATTATAGATGCTATAGAACACCTCAATCACATGATAAACGTAATGGGCATTGAACATGTAGGAATAGGAACAGACTTTGATGGAGATGGAGGTGTGCCAGGTATAGCTAGTGCGAGTGAACTAATAAACTTTACACGTCGTCTACTTCGTGAACGCTATTCAGAAGAACAGATACAGATGATTTGGGGAGGTAATTTCCTCAGAGTAATGCGTGAAGTCCAAAACATTTAATATTGAGTCAACATTAGTCTAAATACATTGATCATTTATAGTGAATGCATGGACAGAATAATTTATTCTATTTAAATCTCAAGATGTTCTTGTAGCTTGTAAAAAGGACGAAAAAGTGCTAATAATTCATAAAACAATTATATAAATTTATAAAATTCATTAAAAACCGCATCTGTTGTTTCTTATAGACAAAATTGTTTGTAATTTTGCGGGATATTTTGAAAATTGTGTAATAGCTGATAATGAAAAATATATCAAAACTAATTGCGCCGCTGGGTTTAGCTGTGCTCACTTTTGTGTCTTGTATTTCAGATTCTGAAACAGAGACATCTCCAGAATGTGCTGTTATCGCATTCTCTGTGGCCGACATTTCAAGTTCTGTGACGGTTAAGAAATCTGATGGTACGGATACTGTTGTTACTCGTACTATAGATAGTGGTGACATATATTTCAATATAGACCAGAACAATGGTTTGATATATAATGTGGATTCTCTTCCTGTATGGGTTGATCTCACAAAGGTGGTTCCTACTTTTTCTTGTTATGGATACCTTTATGGACAGATAAATGCTGCTAATAATGATTCACTTTATTATTACATTACAAGTGGTTCTGATTCTATTGATTTTTCAAAACCTCTAAATGTAATGGTGGTCTCTACAGATGGAACTTCTCCGAAGGATTATGTTATAAACATTAGGAAGAGTGCGTATTATTCTGATACAATAGTATGGAATTCTTATGTTATAGATACAGATTTTAAGT
The DNA here is from genome assembly GCA_024695315.1 of Bacteroidaceae bacterium. Lineage (GTDB taxonomy): Bacteria > Bacteroidota > Bacteroidia > Bacteroidales > Bacteroidaceae > Minthosoma. The sequence continues at coordinate 4,109 of JAILIJ010000207.1, read as the reverse complement.
TTAAAAGCCGTGCTTTAACTTTAAATTCTAATGCATACATGTTCTATGAAACTCCAGACGGTAACTCTAGAGTGGCAATTTCTGAAAATGGAATGGCATGGAATGGAAAAGATACAATATGTGTTAATTATTCTTCAGTGCTTATCTATAAAAATAAGTTCTATGGATTAGATTCTTATGGATATATATATTCTTCAGAAGATGCTCAGACATGGAATAAGGTATCAGAAAAGAATGTAAATATGCTGCTTGCTTCTGACGGGATGAATTTATATGCTTTTGATGGAACAAATATTATAGGTACTTCTGATTTTGAATCATGGACTGATTGTGGTGCTGAGGAACTTGATAATCTTCCAACTAGATGTATGTATTCTTTTAGCTATACATCAAAAACTAATTCTAGTATGGAGATAGCCTTGATGGGAGGACTGAGTGAAAACAATGAATTAAATTCAGTTTCATGGTATAAGGTAACATCTGCTGATTCTTTTATAAATCAGAAGTGGGGATATATGTACCCAACAGAAGAAAACGAACATTCCTTTCCATATCTTGAAGAATTGAGTGTCGTTCGTTACGGTTCTGATCTATATGCTATAGGACAAAATAATGGTAGCTATAAGAACCTCTATAGATCTACAGATAATGGTATTGGATGGTGGGCACTTGATGAGTATCCTTTGCCTGATAATATCAATAGTGTAGAAGGAAATGCCAGATTGATGGTTGTAGGAGATGAACTTTGGATTGTAAGAGGAACAAAGATATGGAAAGGTGTTATAAGATAAGGTTCGTCCCTATTTTCCACCTAAGTTAGATTATAAAAATGAAATAAAATATTAATATTCTTCTATTTTATGAGTAATGTGGTAAATACTATTTGGAAAGTAGGGAAACTGTTATGTGCCTTTTCCATGTGGTGTACCACATCGAATTTGGAAGCTCAAGACTTAGAATATAAGTATGAAGTAGGAGGTATGTTAGGTGGGAGTTTCTATTTGGGTGATGCTAACACTAATAGACTGTATAAGAATACAAATTTTGGTGGTGGAGCATTTCTAAGATATAATATCAATCCTCGCATGTCATTGAAATTTGATCTTGCAGCTGGAGGAATATCAGGAGATGCCACTAAAGGAGAGAATTATATACCTGATGCTTCAGATATGACTCTTGTATTTGACAATACTGTTTGGGATGTTGGATGCCAGTATGAAATAAGTTTCTGGGGATATGGAACAGGCAGAGGATATAAAGGGACAAAACGTCTTGTACCGTATCTGCAGTTAGGAATGGGATTTACATACTGTAATAACTTATCTATGAATATTCCTCTTGGATTAGGAGTAAAATATAAGATTGCGGAAAGATGGAATGTCGGGATAGATTGGTCAATGCGTTTCGCTTTTAGTGATAAGCTTGATGGAATTGTGGATCCTTATAGAATTAATAGTGGATTCTTAAAGAATAAGGACACATATTGTTGGACAATGTTTTATGTCAGCTATGATATATGTCCTAAATTAAGAAAATGTAATAATGACTGATGAAGAGTTGAAGGTATGGGAAGACAAATCTTTAGTAAAGTTAGATTGTGTATTTCTTTATTAAAACTCTTTTGAACTGAAATATTTAAATATATGTACAAGGAACAAGTAGATATGACTCGAGTGCCACAGCATGTGGCAATCATCATGGATGGCAACGGTCGTTGGGCTAAGGCTCGTGGCATGGAGCGTACCATGGGACACCAGGCAGGTGCAGAGACTGTTCATAATATAATGGCTTCTGCTGTAAAGCTCGGGATAAAGTATCTAACACTTTATACATTCTCGACAGAGAACTGGAATCGTCCAGAAGCAGAAGTATCAGCTCTTATGGCGCTTCTTCTTAAGCATCTTGAAGAAGAACTATTTATGAAGCAGAATGTGCGTTTTCAAATAATTGGTGAGATAGAACGTTTGCCAAAGACTGTACGTGAGGCATGTGAATCACTTATAATGAAAACAAAAAACAATACAGCTTCTTGTATGGTGCTTGCCTTGAGTTATTCTTCAAAATGGGAGATTACAAAAGCTGTTAAGAATATTGCTGCAGAAGTTAAGGATGGTAAGATAGATGCAGATAATATTGACGAGAACACTATAAGTCAGCATTTAGCTACAACTTTTATGCCAGATCCTGACCTTCTTATACGCACTGGAGGTGAAATACGCCTTAGTAATTATTTGCTTTGGCAATGTGCATATTCTGAACTTTATTTTACTGATGAATATTGGCCAGATTTCACAGAAGAGTCTCTCTGTAAAGCTATTGTTGATTTCCAGGGTCGACAGAGGCGCTTTGGAAAGACTGGAGAACAGGTTGAGAATAAGAAGTAAAAAATAAGAACTAGATACTTTTGATATCTAAATAGATTATAAGGTTGAAAAAAAGAAAATTTATTAGATGAGAATTTCACGATATTTCCTCCTTTTGATGTTGATGCTCGGTGGTGGCCATGTTACATGGGCGCAAGAATCAAATGATAAGCCTACTGTGCTTTATGAACAAGTGCGTAAGCTAGAAATTGGTGGCATCTCTGTTGAAGGTGTACAGAACTACGAAGACTATATACTTATCGGTATCTCTGGACTTACTGTAGGTGAACAGATTTCTGTGCCTGGTGATGAGATTACTGAGGCCATTAAGCGTTACTGGAAGCATGGTCTTTTTTCCTCTGTTCGTATTGAGGCAGATAAAATCGTAGATGATAAGGTATATCTTAAGATTGTTCTTTCTATGCGCCCACGTGTATCACAGGTAAATATTAATGGTGTAAAGAAGAATGAGCGGGAGGATCTTGAAGAAAAGATAGGTATTATACGAGGTAATCAAATTACGCCAAATATGGTTGACAAGGCTAAGATTGTTATTAAGAGATATTTTGATGACAAGGGTTTCAAAAATGCTGAGGTTGACATTGTACAGCGTGATGACACTACCAAAAAGGATCAACTAATCGTAGATGTTAATATAAATAAAAATGAAAAAGTTAAAGTAAGAAAGATTTATATTACCGGTAATAACAATATTCCTCGTAAGAAGTTTGATGGAAATTTCTTCTCAGGTGGACTTTTGAAGAAAACAAATGAAAAAGGATTTAAGAGTTTCTTCAAGACAAAGAAGTTTATCCAGGAAAAGTATGAGGAGGATAAGGATCGCGTAATAGAAAAATATAATGAACTTGGTTTTCGTGATGCTAATATCTATGCAGATAGTGTTGTAGATGTAGGCGAAAATTTGGTTGACGTCTATATTCATATAGACGAAGGTGACAAATATTATATTCGTAATATTTCATGGGTAGGAAATACCGTTTTCAATACTGATGTATTAGATACAAAAGTATTACGAATGAGTAAGGGTGACGTCTATAATATGAAGAATATAGATGCACGTCTTAAAACTGACGATGACGCAGTTTCAAATCTTTATTATAATGAAGGATATGTCTTCAATTCTGTTGTGCCAGCAGAGGTAGAAGTTGATGGAGATTCCATTGATTTGGAAATTCGTATTACAGAGGGTCCACAAGCCTCTATAAATAAGATAAAGATCTATGGAAATACTAGGGTTTATGAGGAGGTTATACGTCGAGAGCTTAAGTTAAAGCCTGGAGATTTATTCAGTATGGACGCCTTTAAAATGACATATCAGGAAATAGGACAGATGGGACACTTTGACCCTGAGCAGATTGACTTTAAGCCTGTTCCTGACCAAACAAATGGTACTGTTGACTTAAATCTTGGTCTTGTGCCAAAGGCAAGCGATCAAGTAGAATTCTCATTAGGTTGGGGTCAGACAGGTGTTATAGGTAAGATCGGACTTAAGTTTACAAATTTCTCTATGCGTAACTTATTTGGTAAAGATAAGATTCGTCGAGGTATACTTCCACAGGGAGATGGACAGGAATTCAGTATCAGTGGCTCTACAAACGGTTCATATTATCAGTCATATAGTATTTCGTTCTATGACCCATGGTTCGGAAGAAAACGTCCTAATTCTCTTTCTATCTCAGCTTTTTTCTCTCGTCAGACAGATATAAGTAGCTCATATTATAATAG
>JAILIJ010000183.1 GCA_024695315.1 Bacteroidaceae bacterium | reverse complement strand
TATGCCTTGATACCATTAGCTGAGAAGATGTCAGCTACAGTCTCAGCGAAGAGTCTTGAATTGTTACGACAGTCATGTCCAACAACTACGCTGATATCTTTTTTGCCTGCGAAAGCCTTGTTTATATAGTTGGCGAAGCCTTGTGTAGCCATACCAACGATATACTTGTTCATACGGTTAGTACCTGCGCCCATGATACCGCGAAGACCACCTGTACCGAACTCAAGGTTCTGGTAGAATGCGTCGATAAGTGCAGTTTTGTCCTCATTATTGAGGAGAGCCTTTACTTCTGCTTGTGTGTCTGCATCGAATGCAGGAGAGAGCCATTTTTGTGCCTCTGCTTCACATTGCTTTACTAACTGTTCGTCCATAAATGTAAAATTTGGAATTATTTATTATTAATATTTATTGTTGTCCTTGTTAAATCTTGGCAAATATAATGTTTCTTTTTTAAATCCTAAACAAAAAGAATACATATTTGTGTACTTATACCCACGTTTGAGGATAAAAAGTGGGTGCTAAAAAGTTTTTATACAAAAAAATACGGACTATCAGTTGTGTTTTCTGATAATCCGTAAATTTATTTTGTAGATATTGTTATGTGCTTATTTCATAAGATACTTTTCGCCTTCCTGATTGACTATTGCCTTTTTGAAGGCATCTGGATAGCCATCTCGCTGAGGAGGTGTTGCTAATCCGTATTTAGTCTTTGTGAAGTTACCTTTTTCGTCTGTTTTCTTGACTACCATGTCGTTATGTTTTACGACAATATACTGGAAAAGTTGTTTCCAGCTGTTCATCATGTCGTTAGCCTTCTTGTTTGAGTAGTCCGTCATTTGATTTTTTGCAGAACTCTGGTTAGAAGTGTAGAGTGTTGCCATTTTCTTTTCGAAGTCAGCCATTTCTGCAAATTCCTTATCTTCTATATCTTTCTGAACTTTTTGAAGGTCAGGGAAGATTTTTGAGTAGTAAGGGTAAACCATGTTACTTACTGTGTTTTCGAGCCAAAAAGCACTTTCCCATGAGAATGTTACGTCGTCTTGAACACCTTCCTGGCGTAGATAACAAGCTGGTACATCTGTAACAGAGCAGTATATAGGAGTGAACGCTGCCATGTTAGGGTCGTCATTAGTCCACCAAACAACACCACCGATGGCATCTGGGAGATTATTACGCATTTGTCCGACGAAGCAGAAACTAGTCTGTTGAGTTGAGATAGGACGCTCGTTGAAGTATTTCTTGTCATCAACCTTCCATTCGAGTGGAGAAGGGCGGTATGGCATATTGTAAGGGCCTGCACCAAGTTCGTTCTGAATATCGAAAGGTGTTCCTTCGTAGTGGTCACGCATACCGTTCATGACATCGCGTACTGTAATTTTGCGATTTGGCTTCATGTATAAAGGCATGTTGTTGCTCAGGTCGTTGCCCTTAGCGTATTCGATATATTTGTCCATACCGTCACAGAAACGGTTAAATACGCTCCATGCTCGTGTGTCGCAGTATCTTACGGCGCTGAAATCGTTAGGTGCAAAGGCATCGCGGAAAGAGAAGTCAGCATCTTTTTTGCCTGTGAAATATCCCTTAGAACGTGCAAATTTCACGATGTCCTTAGAGTACATCACATTTTCTTTATCCTTCATATTGAACTTTGTGATGCGACTTTGATTTGCATGAGCGCAGATACAATCGTCAGGAATGCGGATAGCGACCCAGTTTGCTCCTTTGTTGCCTGGTCCCTTGCCAATCATTTCCATTATCCATGCTTCGTTTTTGTCGCAAATAGAGAAAGATTCACCTTCAGAAAAGTATCCATATTCAGCGACCAGTCCTGTCATGATTTTTATTGCATCACGAGCTGAAGTGGCACGTTCAAGAGCAACATATATGAGACTTCCGTAATCCATGATGCCGGTAGAGTCAGCGAGTTCGCTTCGTCCTCCGAATGTCGTTTCTGTTATGCTGACTTGGTTTTCATTCATCTGTCCAACAACATTATACGTTTTTGTTGCCTGGGCTATTTCTCCTAGGTACTTATTAGTATCCCAGTCGTAAATTTTGCGCATTTCTCCTTTTTTGTGCGTACTACCGATGTGGCGGTGCATGTTACCATACATGCCGTATGAGTCAGCGTTATAGCTGACAATTACGCTTCCGTCTGCAGAGGCTGCTTTTCCTACAATTATGTTTGAACAGGCGTCAATTTTGACGAAGCAGTTAAGTAGCAGGGCGATTGAAAGAATAATCTTTTTCATTGTCTTGTTTTATTATTTTTACTTATGTTTATTAGTTGTAATTATCCTGTAAATTACGTAAGTGCAAAGATAGTGTTTTTTGTTTTAATATAAAGCATATATTGTATAAAAACTGGTTATGAAGATGAAATAACTAGATATAAGGTTTCAATTCACAAAAATGGCTTTCTATTTTAATTTGAAAGGTTATGATGGGCAACCTATATTGCTTTTTTATATTTTTGCCTTGAAAAGTTTTGCTTTTTATTATTTTTAATTTAACTTTGCCAAAGTGAAATAAAGAATACTATTGTGATAAAGCATGTCTTCTAACCATCCTATTAGAAATACAGTACTTGTAAGCTTTGGAAAAGAAAAAATATATAAACAAGAATTGGAACTCATTTACACGTTTTATTGTGTGTTTGTGCGTCCTTGCCGTAGTTGCATCGTGTGTTGGCGATGGGGAGCATGATGGTTCTGATGAGGATTTTAGCCATATTCTTGATAGTGTTGCAGAATACACTAGCAAGGATTCGCTGAAGACTCTCAGGTATATCCATGCTGCTGAAAAATCCGGTAAGGTTTCATGGGATACGATTCATTTGGCCAAAGCAAATATGTACTATATAACATATAATTTTGCGTGTCAGGAAAAGGAACTACAGTTGATCGTGGATAGTTCTACGTCAAGTAAGACTTCCGATTTTTATCTTTATGTCCTACAGCGTTTAGCAAGATCGCAAGCTGTAAGAAAGAAAACCAAAAGTTCTATCAAAACGAGTTTGTATGGCGACTCTTTGGCATATTTAGCGGACAATAAGTTTGCACGTGCTCAGTTTCGTTTCACTATGGGAATGAGTGCTATGCAGAATGATAATGACCGAGGAATAAAATACATGAGGGAGTCCCTGACTATGTTTGAAGAGATAAATGATAGCGCCTCCCGTGTAAATCTGATTCGTAATACCATGTACCTTATGAACACGTATATCATTAAGGGCGATTACGCTTCTTGTATTGGGGTTGGAGAGAAAGTAGCGGATGATATACGCATGTCAGATTCTAAGGAATATGACATCATGGATCCGAACAAGTCTATACGTTTTGGTATTTTTGGCTTACTTTGTTTAGCTTATGCTAATCAAGAGCAGTTAGAAGACGCGGGCATAGCTTACGCTTATGCCATGAAATATGATAATGATAGTCCGACAACACCTCTATTGATGACTACTTGTTTGATGAGGATGGGGCGTGAAGAAGAAGCCATTGAAAAGTTTAAGGCTTTACAAAAGCAATATATAGAAACTGGCGATACTGCAGATTATTATTATATCAATGTTCTTGAAGGATTGAAGTCTTGTAGTGATAGCTTAGGACGGAAAAAAGAATCTTTAGCTTATGCAAAGGATATAATAAATGCGCGTAAGGCAGTATATTTGAAGTCCAACAAGGACAATTATACCGAGTGGGATACGAAGTATCGTACTCAAAGTAAGGAGATGGAGCTAAAGGATACTATAGCTCAGTCAAAGGTTTCTCGTATTATATCCATCTCTATGTGTATAGCGTTAATTGCTGTTATTGTGGTGCTTTCAATATCCTTGCGGTATAGTAGGATTATGAATCGTAAGAACCAATTTTTGGTAATTAAGGCTAATGAGATTCTTGAGTTGAGAAAGTCGATAGGTGATTATGATGAGGGCACAGACAGAATGGATGGAGGAATGATGCCTGACTTAAAGGTTGTAGAACCTCATATCAAGACTCTTCAAGATATGTCTACTCCTTCACAGAATGTAACACTTGTTGCCGAGAAGGAAGAAGTCGGAGAAAAGGCAAGGCTTGATATCAGAACATTTATTCACGAACTAAAGACTCGTAAATTGTATAAAGATCCTAATTTCCGACGTGATGACTTATTGGCAGAATTGGGAATTAGTAAGCGAACTTTCTCGCATGATTTTGAACTTGTAACTGGTAAGTCGGTTTTGAAATATGTATCTATATTACGAGTCGAAAGTGCTGCTCAGTCTATACGTAAATATCCTAATTACACTATAGAAGGAATTGCTATGGACAGCGGTTTTGCCAGTCGTGCATCTTTCTATCGCCAGTTTTCGGACTATTTCGGTATATCTCCAACTGAATATCGTGTTCAGTTGAATGCTATAGATGCTGACGATAAAGTTTCTTAAACAACGGACTTTAAGTAATAATCTTCATAGGAAAAAATTGGAAAGCAGAAGTTTACATATTCATCTTTTTCGTCGTGGCTTAATCGTAGCCCTATGCTTATGCTTTGTTTCTGTATTCGTATCATGTGGAAATACAGATAAGGGACAAGAGTGGGCGCCTATGCCGTCAGCTCAGTTTTTGAAGAATGTGCAGGCCAAAGCTCAAGTAAATTCAAGTGAGGCTTTGGCTTATATAGAGTCTGCCGAGGCGGCAAAAGTTTTCTCGAGAGATACTATACATCTAGCCCGAGTTATTGTGTATCAGGAATGTGATTTCAATTTCAAGGGATGGGAGGCTGAATTGCAGGCCATAGTTGATAGTACCGATGCTTCTCATGACTCAGATTTCTATATAGAGACGTTAATTGCTTTGGCTGATGTACAAGCTATGCAGAGAAAGCCCGAGAGTATCTCTACTTGTTTGATAGGCGATTCTATAAGTAAAACAATCAATAATAATGCTTTACGTGCGGAATTCTTGACAAATGCCGGTATGTATGCCGTTTATAATGATATTGGGATGGCAAAGAAATACATCGGGGAAGGTTTGGAAATGTACTATTCGTTACTTCGTAATCCTTTATGTGAAGCCGATACGTCCACGGTTTCAAAAATTATGAATAATTCCATAATGTATGTTTATTATTTCTATAAGAATGATGGTGGTAATTGCATTCACTATGGGGAAAGGGCCAAGGCTTTGTTGTATGGCATGGACAAGATGGATATGAAGGAAGATGTCGTGCGGACGTATAGACAGTTCAAATATGTTATCAATCATCTGTTGTGCAATATGTATTCCGATTTCGGAAGGCTCAGGGAGGCAAATGAGGCATATAAGGAAGTTGTGAAATATAGTAAATACAAATCTCGCAATTATAATGATGTTGACTGTCTTAGTTCTATGCACAGGTATGATGAGGCTATTGTTGAGTATCGTAAAGTGGCGGAGAACTACGAGCGAAGTGGCGATACGTTGAACTTTGACTATGAGCATGTCTTGCGTAATCTTATGGATTGTATGGAGGCTAAGGGAGATATTGACGCGGCGTGTGAGATGGCGGATAGAATAATCAGTATACGTAAACTTATCTTTATAGAGAATAATAAAAGGCAGTATTCAGCATGGGAGGCTGAGTATAGGACGAAAGAGAAGGATCTTGCTCTTATGGATACAAAGTCGGAGGCCAGGGTTAGTCGTATAATTACTTTCGCCATTGGAGTGGCGCTTGTTGCGGCCCTTCTTGTACTTGTTGTGTCATTACGTTACAGTAGGCTTATGAACCTTAAGAATCGTGCTTTGGCAATGAAGGTTAATGAGCATCTGGATATAAGGATGAAGGAGGACGCTCGTGATATTTTAGCAGAGAATACTGTGCCTAATAGTACTCAGGAGAGTCCTGTGGTTGAGGAAAAGGAAACGTCTTTAGAGGAGGAGAATAAAGCAGATGAGACAGTAGAGGAGGTTGATGAAGAGGCAGCGGCTTTAGCGGAGGCTGAGGCGCGTGAAAAGGCGGAAAAAGATGTGCAGATGTTTATTCATGAGATAGAGACCCGTAAGTTGTATACAGACTCTAATTTCCATAGAGAGACTTTGCTTGTTGAATTGGGAATAGGAAAGCGAAATTTCTCGCGTGATTTCGAAATGGTGACAGGAAAGACAGTCTTAAGATATATTTCTAATCTAAGGATAGAATATGCGGCGGAACAGATACGTAATAATCCCGAGGGCACTATAGAGGGGATAGCTATGGAAAGTGGTTTTGCTAGCCGTGCGTCATTCTATAGACAGTTTTCAGAGTATTTTGGTATTTCGCCAACTGAATATCGTAATAGGTTGGGCGAGGCTTCTGAATGTTAGAATTAAATATGATTAAAAAAAGAAAAAGCTTCGAGAATATCTCGAAGCTTTAGGGTGGAGGGTGGGACTCGAACCCACGACATTCAGAACCACAATCTGACGCTCTAACCAACTGAACTACATCCACCATGTTGGCTATTCCGGAATCTTAAAAAACTTTGTTCTTCCGTTTTGCGAGTGCAAAGGTAGAAAAAATATTCATACTGACAAAATATATTTCGATTTTTGTTACTTATTTTGTGAAAAAACTTTTTGATGAAGACGAATTTTCTTATGATGCTGAAAAATTGTCCTATTATACATATCATTTTCAATAATATTATGATTTTATCAATTCCATTTTTGTATGATAAGATTTTTGCATTATTGTAAACTATAGAATACAAATCTACGTAATGGTCTTTAATTGTAGTTAAATAAAGTTAAATATTGATATAGTGAGTGATGAAATTTTTAAAAATGACAAAAAATGATTATATTTGAATATTCATCTGACGATGGGCTTTAATCTCAGATTTCAAAGGGGATGAGTTAAATTTTTAGAAAGACGAAAACGATACTCATCAGCGATGAAATTCGAAGGTGATACGAAGGAGATACGAAGCGTTGTCGAAGGAGGTGAGGTAGAAAAGTACGTCCGTTTAGGCGCACTTTTTTTGTTTATTACGATAAGTCTTTATAAATACACGCCATAAATCTTATTAAAAAGTCATCTTTTTGCATGTTGAAAAAGTGAATGTTTTGTAACTAAGGGAACGAAAGTTTTCTTAGTTTGCATTTTGGGTTGTGTTTAATGGGTTATATATTTTATATGGCCTGAGTTGTGGTGTGCGTTATGTGAATGGGGGAAATAAAAAAGCTTCGAGAATATCTCGAAGCTTTAGGGTGGAGGGTGGGACTCGAACCCACGACATTCAGAACCACAATCTGACGCTCTAACCAACTGAACTACATCCACCATGTTGGCTATTCCGGAATCTCAAAAACTTTGTTCTTCCGTTTTGCGAGTGCAAAGGTACGAGTTTTTGGAATACTGACAAAAAAAATACGAAGAAATTTACAATTATAAGTTAAATTTCCTCGTTATTAGATATATTGTATATTAAATAAGAATATACGTGTCTCTTTTCTGCAAAAAGTCTTTATTTATAGTACTCTTTCTTACCGGCAGCAAGAGTGTTCTTCATAAGAGAACAGATGGTCATAGGGCCGACGCCTCCAGGAACCGGAGTAATGAAAGAGCATTTATCTGCAACTTCATCGAACTTCACATCACCATTAAGTCTAAATCCTGATTTCTTAGTTGCGTCAGGTACGCGTGTAGTACCTACATCGATGATTACAGCACCTGGCTTGACCATGTCAGCAGTTACGAAATTAGGGCTGCCGAGAGCGGCAATTATTATGTCAGCTTGTGCACATTCCTCTTTAATGTTTTTAGAGTGTGAATGTAGGACAGTTACGGTAGCGTCGCCAGGATAGCGTTTTTGCATCATAAGCTGTGCCATAGGCTTACCTACGATATTGCTTCGTCCAAGAACTACACATTTCTTTCCGCTTGTTTCGATATTGTATCGAGCCAAAAGATCAGTTATGCCGAGTGGAGTAGCGGAAATGTAGCATGGGAGTCCTATAGACATCCTTCCGACGTTGATTGGGTGGAATCCGTCAACATCCTTACGGTAGTCGATTGTTTCGATTACTTTTTGCTCAGAGATGTGCTTAGGAAGTGGTAACTGAACGATGAATCCGTCTACGTCGTCGTCCTCGTTGAGCTTGCGAACTTCGTTGAGTAGGAACTCCTCAGTAATGTCGTCTTCGAAACGTAGGAGAGTAGACTTAAAACCGCATTGCTCGCATGCGATAACCTTGTTCTTAACGTATGTTTCGCTACCTCCGTCGTGTCCTACGAGGATAGCTGCGAGGTGAGGTCTTTTACCTCCTGCCTCTACAATCTTTTTCACTTCTTCAGCTATTTCTGCTTTTATAGCAGCTGCTGTGGCTTTACCGTCGATTAGTTGCATAAATATTATGTTAAGTGGAAGATGAAAAGAGAAAAGTGAAAAATCCACAAGGCTTGAGTCGCTTTAACGTAGCGTGAGCTGCGTTTGCGGATAAGCTCGAGTTGACTTTTCACTTTTCATTATTCACTTGAAATTATTTGAATCCCGAATTAGAATTTTGGCATGCCAGGCATTCCCTTCATTCGTTGCATCTGCTTCATCGCAGAAGCCATCTTGGAACCTGTCATGGCGTGCATCATCTTGCGCATTTGGTCGAACTGCTTTGTTACGCGGTTGATTTCGTCAAGACTTACTCCTGCGCCCTTAGAGATGCGCTGTTTGCGGCTCATGTTTATACATTCTGGATGTTCGCGTTCGTAAGGTGTCATAGAACCAATCATGGCTTCGACAGACTTGAATGCGTTGTCATCAATCTCTACGTCTTTTATGGCCTTTCCCACGCCAGGAATCATGCTTGCGAGTTCCTTGATATTACCCATCTTCTTTATTTGCTGAATCTGGCCAAGGAAGTCGTTATAGTCAAATTTGTTTTTGGCAATTTTCTTCTGGAGTTTCTTTGCCTCTTCCTCATCGAATTGCTGCTGAGCGCGTTCTACGAGGCTGACGATATCTCCCATTCCGAGGATACGATCCGCCATTCGTTCTGGATGGAAGGTGTCGAGTGCTTCCATCTTTTCACCTGTACCGACAAATTTAATTGGTTTGTCAACAACAGTACGAATTGAGAGTGCTGCACCACCGCGTGTGTCACCATCAAGCTTTGTGAGCACTACGCCGTCGATTTCAAGTCGTTCGTTGAAGGTCTTGGCTGTATTTACAGCATCCTGACCTGTCATGGCATCGACAACGAGGAGGGTTTCATTTGGGCTTACGGCCTGCTTGATTTCTTGAATCTGAACCATGAGTTCTTCGTCGATGGATTGACGACCGGCAGTATCGACGATTACTGTATCGTAACCTTTAGAACGAGCCTCTTGGATAGCGTGTTGAGCAACAGCTACAGGGTTTGTAGCACCTGGCTCCATGTAAATAGGTACCTCTATTTGCTCTGCAAGTACACGCAGCTGTTCCATGGCTGCAGGACGGAAAGTATCACACGCTGCCAAAAGAGGTTTCTTGTTCTGCTTTGTTTTAAGGAGGAGAGCGAGCTTACCAGACATAGTTGTCTTACCAGCACCATTGAGACCTGCCATGAGGATGACGGATGGGTGTCCACCGAGGTTGAGCTCTGTGGCTTTGCCTCCCATGAGAGTTGCGAGCTCGTCGTGAACGATCTTAACCATCAGCTGTCCAGGTTTGACAGCTGTGAGTACGTCCATACCAAGAGCTTTTTGCTTAACTGTGTCGGTGAATTGCTTTGCCACTTTGTAGTTTACATCGGCTTCAAGGAGTGCTTTGCGGACGTCCTTGAGAGTCTCTGCTACGTTTATTTCGGTGATTTTGCCTTCACCTTTAAGTATTTTGAACGAACGTTCCAGTCGTTCTGAAAGATTTTCAAACATATATTATATAAGTATTATTTGCTTTGTTTTTTTGTCTCCTGCTTATTTGTTTGCGTTTGTCTGCTTCTTTGTTCCTTTGTAAATGAGGAATACGATAATACAGAAGACGAGTATTATTGCGACTACACCAATGATGTGACTATACTTGGAGATGATAGCCATAAGTTCTTCTTTGTCCATCGCTGAATGGAAGGCTGCACCAAGTCCTACGAGTATAGAGTTCCAAATGGCTGCGCCGAGGCTTGTGTATAGGATAAATGGTCCTATGTGCATTTTTGCCAGTCC